>CAMAPI010000030.1 GCA_945860065.1 Chryseobacterium gleum
GTTCCAACAATGATTTCTTGTACAGGATTAAACAACGGACAAATTTTCGTGAGTGCTTCGGGTGGAATAGCTCCATTGACCTATAGCATTAACGGAACAACATTTGTTTCTAGCAATATATTTAACGGACTTACTGCAGGAACATACACAGTAACCGTAAAAGATGCGAATGGTTGTCAGCAAACGTTCTCCACAACAATTACGGAACCAGCGCCCTTAACGTTAACATGTGTACCTACCGTATCAAACGGTTCCAACGGGACAATTACCGTAACCGGTGCCGGAGGAAATCTGCCTTACAGCTTCAGTTTGGATGGAATCAATTACTATTCTGCATCCTTATTTTCGGGATTAGGAATCAGTGTATACACCGTATACATCAAAGATGCAAATGGCTGTATCACTAGTATGGAAGTCAACATCAACTCCAACGGAATAGAAGAATTAGGATTCACACTTGTAAACCTCTATCCGAATCCGAACAAAGGCGTTTTTGAGCTTGAAATTGATGGAATGACGGGATCTAAAGTTGACGGAAAATTATTCAACGTTGCGGGGCAACTAGTTAGTTCATTCGAATTAAAAGTTCAAGACGGTAAGGTAAAAGAAACCATTGAAATGAGTAAGAAATTAGCAGCTGGAACATATTACCTTGGATTATACCAAGGAAATAAAGCCATTGTGAAACAATTTGTAAAAGAATAAACATTCGTTCATTCGAAAATGAAAGCCAAGCAAATGCTTGGCTTTTTTTATGCCATATTTTTCTTAAAAATACACCTACTCCATTTCATAGCCTATTGAATTATTTCTTTCCTTGGATTGAATACGCTAGAACTATTATGCCCTTTTCGTATGGACAGTTGCTGACGGAAATATCTGAGACTCAAATAAAGACATAACTGCTTCTTTGAATTTTTGTAACTCATCATTTTCCTATCACACATAGTAGATAATTGAAAATAAACGGATGTAAGCCATCATCGCTCGATTTCACAGGAAAGAACTTTGTGTTTGATACTAAAAACCTTCACGGCTTCTTAAAAGCATGTTTGGACGCTACATTTTCAAGCTAAGCATTGAACTAAATAAACTTCGCTTCGGTATATTGCATGAAATGAATACCTAGGGTAAGAAAAAATAATGAAAGGCGAAAATACTTAGGTTAAAAAAAAGTATAACACAAAAAAAAAGCCGTCTACAAAGACGGCTTTTTGAAGAAAAGTTTAAATTCTTACGCTTTTAATTTTTTAGAGAAATCAATCAAGATTGGTGTTGCTACACAAAGTGAAGAGTACGTTCCAATCACTACACCTACAAGCATTGCGAATAAGAATCCTTTAATCGCTGGTCCGCCGAAGATGAACATGATTAATACAACCACAAATAAGATCATGGATGTGTTGAATGTTCGACTCAATGTTTTGTTCAAGGATTGATTGATAATGTCATGGTGATTGTCCGAAGCTGAGCTCTTACGTAAGTTTTCGCGAATACGGTCAAACACGATAACGGTATCATTCATCGAGTAACCGATAACCGTTAGAATCGCCGCAATGAATGCTTGATTCACATCTAAACTAAACGGCAAGTAACCGTGAAACAATGAGAAAATGGAAATAACGAAGAATGCATCATGCGCCAATCCGACAATCGCACCAATGGAGTATTGCCAGTGTCCGAATCGCAATAAGATATATGCGAAAATCGCCAACATCGCCAATGACAAGGCAATAGCAGATGAAGACCATAATTCACTTGACACGGATGCAGAGATAAATCGTTGACCAGTAATTTTGTGATCTCCTAATTTTGAGTCACATGCGTTTAATCCTTCTGTCAATTTTGTTTTCACCTCATCCATCGAACCTTCTTTCTTCAATAGGTAGTTGGTAACGATATCAACATTGTAATCATTTGACTTCGTTTTAAGATCGATCGAAGCAACCTCGTTGTTTTCAATAAATACTTTTTCCAAGTTGGTACGAATGAACTCAATATCCGCTTTTTTATCAAATTTAACAGAGAATGTATATCCACCTGTAAATTCAACACTTTGTTTTAATCCACGAGAGAAAAGTCCAATCATCCCAATAATCGTCACCGAAATAGAGAAGATATAGAAATATTTACGGTTACCTACCCAGTTAAAGTTGAAGTTTTGGAACAAGCCCTTAGAGTATTTGGTATTGAAAGAAACGGATTTACCATTTGCCAACCATGTATTAATAACCAACTCTCCAATAATAATAGCGGAGAACAAAGAAGTAAAGATACCGATGATCAATGTTGTCGCAAATGACTCGATTTCACCTGTTCCGAAAATTTTCAAGATTAAAGCCACTAAGAAGTGAGTCACGTTTGCATCGATGATGGAAGGCAAGGCTTTTCTAAATCCAACCGCAATGGCAGATGTTAAATCTAATCCTGCTGCTTGCTCTTCACGCACACGTTCAAAGATGAGGATATTCGCATCTACGGCGGTACCAATCGTTAAAACGATACCTGCGATACCCGCTAATGTTAATACCGCTCCAAATGAAGCCAAACAGCCAAAAATTAATACAACGTTAATCGTCAAAGCGATGTTTGCAGCTAATCCTGCTTTTCCATAGTAGAAGAACATGTAGATTAATACCGCTAAGAATGCAACCGCGAAGGAAATTAATCCCGCTTGTGAGTTTTCAGCTCCGATTGTTGGTCCAACTTTTTGTAATTCTTTGATCACACATGGTGCAGGTAAAGCTCCTCCATTTAATAATCCAGCTAAATCTTCCGCTTCTTGGAAGGTAAAGCTTCCAGATATTTGTGTTCTACCAGTCGTAATTGGATTGATTACTCGTGGCGCACTGTACACAACGCTATCCATGGAGATCGCGATGATGCGGTCCTTGTTTTCTGTTGTCATACTTCCCCACTCATCCATTCCTTCTGCTGTCATCTCCAAGTCAACAGTAATTTTACCATCTTGCGAATCATAACCCGTTGATGCCTTTGAGATATGAGAACCGTTTACACGCGCTTTTCCACCTTCAGGAATGCGGCAAGCGTATAAAAAGTAAGCCGTTTTTTTCGATTTATCGTCCACATTCTCTGGTTCAGCTGACCACATAAATTGAACATCGTCTGGGAAAGCACGTTGAATATCACGGCGACGCAAAAGTTTATCTACCGTTACTTTGTCTGCTGATTCCGCATAACCCATTGCAAATCCACCAACAGGTTTTACTAGTTCTGCTAAGGATTTTGTTTTGTTATTCATGTTTTTCAATGAAAGTCCAGCGTCTGGCTTCACTTCAGCAACAGTTGTATCTTTATCAGTTGTATCCGTTACTTCAGCAAGTTCTTCGACTTCTTTCTGCGTTGACAAACGACTAGCGTCCTGCCATTGGATTTGAAGTTGATCAGGCATATATGTTTCAAAAAACTCCAAGTTAGCAGTTGATTGAATTTTCTTTGCCACTGTATTCTCATCCTGTACTCCTGGAAGTTCGATGTACAATCTATTCGTTGATAAGTCGCGTTGAATATTCGGTTGTGCCACACCAAATTGATTGATACGACGGCTAATGATTTGCTCAACACCATCCATAGAAGAAGAAATCAATTTACGGAAGTATGATTCGATATCACTATCCGAAGACTTGATACCTAATCCATCTGCTTTAATGATATAGTTCAAAGGCAATCCTTTGTTGATTTTCTGGTAAGATGCGATAAAAATGTCCAAGAAATCACCGCCACTTCTACCATACGTTGCTTTTGCAGCTTCAAACGGCTTGGTGAATTTTATGTCTTTTTGATTTTTAACATGAGAACGAACCAAGTCTGGATAAGAAATCTCCATGGTTACACTCATTCCCCCTACAAGGTCTAATCCAAATGCCAATGATAATTTCTTTACCTCAGAGAATGTTGCTCCTAAAACTGGATATACAGGTTTCTCTGCTTTGGAACGAAGGATTTCATTGATGTAAGCTGATTTTGCCAATTCCGCGCCTTCAGGAGAGAAGATGTCAACCATCGTGTTATTCGGTAAAAGAACAGAATCACCCGTTTCCTTCGCTTCTATTTTTAGTTGCTCAACTTTGAGTACGGCTTCTTTCTCTGCTTTGCGTTCTACGCTGCTTGCTACACTTGTAAATGATAACTGATAGACGCATACAGCGGTCAGTAATATTGTCAGAAACCAAAAAAATCCTTTTAAACGCATGTTAATTCGTATTTGAAATTTATTTAAGGTTGCAAATATAGAATTTAGTATCCTGAAAGTCAAATAAAAGTTCGCCTTTCCTGAACAATCGACGAGATAATCAGTTTGCTTGTTTCGATTGCCGAATCAAGTCTGCAAATTTGAGAACAGATTCTGCAAATTCATCCCATTCGTTTTCTTTCTTTTCAAGTTGCTGACGGATGTTATTCGCTACTTTCTCCAATCGATTATCTTGAACTATTAGCTGTATTTGTAAAGCGATCTTTGTTGGGTTCATTTCGTGAATAATAAATCCATTTTCGTTTTCAATTATTTCTTCTGATAATCCACCAATTGAACTGAGCAAAACAGGTACTTGAAAGGCATCACACATGGCTTTAATTCCTGATTGAGTTGCTGATCGATAAGGCAATACACATAAATCCGCGGCGCTAAAATAATACGCAACTTCTTCCGTTGGTATGAAGTTATCGACGAAATATACCTGCTTGTTTTTGGACTGTTGGATTAGGGCCTCATATACATTTCTTTCACCATAAACCTCTCCGGCAATGATCAATTGGAAGGTGTCATCTAGTTCAGAGAATGCTTCCAATAACAAATCCAATCCTTTGTAATCTCTAATTAGCCCGAAAAACAACAATGTTTTCTTCGCGACATCAACTCCAAGTGTCTGTCTAGCAAGTTCTTTGCCCAGCTTTACTCCAAACTGTTGATAACTCGGGTGTTTTAACACACATGTTGTCGCAGACGGCTTGCATTCCAAAACCGTTTGATGAACTGCTTCGGATAGGAGTACGAATCCATCGTAATGCCTTAAAAAAAAGCGGTTGAATGCCCGATCAAAAAATCGTTTTTCGTGTGGTACCAAATTATGGATGACCGCAATTTTGACTGTTGTACTTGGTAAGAATCGTGCCCAATAACCCATCATTGGTCCAAAAAAGCTCATCCAGTAACTGGTGATAAAAAGTTCTCCATTCGACTTTTTCAATGCACGCAATGCACTGTAATAGGTCCAAGGACGAAAAGTGGAAACAATTCTTGGAAAACGAAAACTTGGCTTCTGATCTTCGAACTGGGATTGACCAGGAAAAAGAAATGTAGGGTATTGATGACGAAACGTAAATGACTGAACATGACATATTTTCGCTAAGGACAAACGAAATTGCTCGCTAAATTGAGCAATCCCACCTCGAAATGGTGGTAAAGCAGAAAAAAAAGTAACTTTCTTTTGATTGCTCACCTTTCTTATTGATTTGGGTCCAAGTTTTTATCCTTGCAACGTTTTAAAAACATTTCTAAATCTTTTCCTTCCAGTTTAAATCCATCGCGCCACATGGTTTTGGATAACTGGTTACCATTCTTATCGTAGTAATATGCCCATCCATGTAGTAAGTCTCTGTGGTATCGCACACGTGTCATAACTTGGCCCGTATTGTAGTAATCAACCCACTCGCCAAATCGTTCTCCTTTGACATAATTACCTGTCGATTTAAGTTTGCCGGAGGGATGAAATTCCTTATACGCGCCTTCCTTTAGATCGTTGAGGTAATTCGTTATGGAAAGAACATTCATTTTACCGGCTTCCAATTGTTCGTTGAGGTAGTATATGATTTTTTTACCATTTAGCTTATCATCAATATAACTTTCGGCACTGACCAATTCTCCACGTTCGTTATAGTTGATCCAAACGGAATCTTTTTTCTGATCATAATAAGTACCTTCGGACATGATTGCTTCATTTTCGAAGTACATTTTGACAAAAGCTAGTTTGGAATTTTGCTTGTTATTGACAATCGCCTTGACACTTCCCGATTCGTAGCGATAAGTAAAGATTCCAACGGGTTTATCATCCTTGAATGTTCCTTCGTACATGTGGATTTTAGTGCCAGGGAAATTCTTATACCACAGTCCTTGTTTAAGTCCCTTTGCGTCCACTTGGTTGATCTGAGCGCAAGAAATTCCGACGAAAAAAATAAAAAATATGCTGATGTATTTCATATAAAATCTATTAAATCACCTAAACGATTTAGCATTAAATCAGGTACAATCGTTATTTTTTCCGCACTTCGAATCAAAACAGTCTTCATGCCGAGATTCTTACCAAACTGAAGGTCACTGTCTGTATCTCCAACCATAATGGACTTATGAAAATCGATTTCAGGAAATTCCGCTTTTGCCATTTCTGCCATTTTCACTTCAGGCTTACGCATAAAAGGCGCTGTTCCTTTTCTTTCAATCGCCGAAAAAACACGGTCAATTCTTGCGTTCATTTTGTCAAAATCCGCCACCATTTCTTGGTGGACTAATTGAAGTTTTTCTGCAGTAATGTATTGTAACGCTACACATTGTTGATTGGTCACTACAATGACTCTAGAAAATTTCATGAATAATTCTGTTGACGCTTGTAACACACCTTCTTTGAATCGAAAGTCCTGATAATCTAAAATGTAGCCTCCGAAAATCCGCTCATTGATTACTCCGTCTCTATCGAGGAAGAGTGTCCAGCCGATATCCACATGAGCCAATTTATCCATTAGAACAATTCATTTTCAACGAGGTAGTTATTTCTAGTGGAGGAATTTCTTCCCATAAGCTCCGATATGAAACCTGTCAGGAAAAATTGGACACCAATAACCATAGCAACTAAAGCTACAAAAAATTCAGATCGTTCGGATAATCTCAGTGATGTCGTATTGAAAAACAATTTGTCTATACCCATGTACAGGAACAAACCAAATCCGAGGACAAACATGAGCATTCCCCAGGCCCCGAAAAAATGCATCGGTTTCTTTCCGAATTTCCCCATGAATGCAACCGTCATTAAGTCTAAAGGACCATTTAAAAAGCGATTTAATCCGAATTTCGTAACGCCGTACTTTCTGGCTTGATGTTGTACTACTTTCTCGCCTATCCGAGAGAATCCAGCGTATTTAGCTAAAGCAGGAATATATCGGTGCATGTCTCCGTATAATTCGATGCTTTTCACCACTGAATTTTTATAAGCTTTTAATCCACAATTGAAGTCATGCAAGTAAATACCGGTAATTCTTCGCGCTGCCCAATTGTATAATTTCGTGGGAACTGTTTTGGTGATTGGATCGTGGCGTTTCTTTTTCCATCCTGAAACCACATCGTAATCTTGAACGGTAATCATTTCGTACAATGCCGGTATTTCATCAGGAGAATCTTGAAGATCCGCATCCATCGTGATGACCACTTCGCCAAGTACCTTTTCAAATCCAACATGCAAAGCTGCGGATTTTCCGTAATTCCGTTGAAACTTAATGCCTTTCACATGCGCATCACTTTGTCTCAATCCTTCAATGATTTCCCACGAACCATCTTTGCTTCCGTCATCCACAAAAATCACCTCGTAACTGAGGGAATTCGCGTTCATTACATCGCGAATCCAACGGTGTAATTCAGGTAAGGACTCGGACTCATTAAAGAGTGGTATAACGATTGAAACTTGAATATCTGTTGTCATAGGTAAATCAAAGATACATGTAAAAATTCATTTATTGTTTTACCCATTGACGCACTTCTTCTTGAAAGCGAAGAAAATAAATACCATCTGTTAAGGTGCTCACTTGGATTTCCTTGGAAGACTCCTCCGAATATCCATCCAAAAGAACGACACCCCTCACGTCAAAAATGCACCAATCCCCAATTTGATTGTTTCCTTGGATTTGCAGTTTATCCTGACTTGGATTTGGATAAAGCTTCCAATTGGAAAGTGCCTTCGTCGACACTGAGACAGTTGGCATATTGGTCACCGTAAAGTGATCGAATCCTGCCTCGGTGATGTTTACATTTGGACTGAAATCAGAAATGACGATTTGCAGTTGCATCGTATTCGTCAAGGGAATGAGACCAGTAACAGGGAAACTGAAATAGTTGAATTCCATTAAATCTCCTTGCGGTCCAATCACTTGTTGCAGGAGGACACTGGTTGAGCCATTCAATAAATAAATGCTCATCGTGTCATCAAAGGTTCCTGGACCATGGAAACAAAAGAACGAATGCGCAAAATTGATATACGGTGTCGCATAAGAACTAAAGTCCATTTGAGGCGAAAGCAATTGAGTAAATCCTTCATCCACGTCATCGCTATCTGGATTTAATCCCACATTGTTCCCAGTTACAAAGGCTTCTTTTCCACAATCCCATTCGGCATCGATGGCAGGAACAGTATTCGTCGTTGGATTGGGTACTCCCCGCTCCCACATACCTGTTTGAGCTGTTCCACTCACACTCCAACCGAAGTCGAACTCGAAATCATCGTAATATCCTGGCACCAAATAAACCGTAATGTTATTGGTGAACTCTGTTAAGATAGTATCCACACAATACGTTTGATATCCCCATTTACCGACAGTCAGACGGTAATTTTCTTGATAAAACAAGGTAAAATCTTCTACTCCCAGTCCGTTTGTAATTCCTGTATGATCAATCAAAGGATGAGACAAACGGATTTGTGCATCCGTTATCGGGTTGTTTGTAGCATATTCTAATACGTTCACTTGGAGGGTAAATGGTGTTATCGGAATTAAAGGAACGTTAATTGTCGTCAACGCACCATTGATTAAAGAAGTAGAAAGTGTCATGGGATAATATCCTGACTTTGAAAAGTTAACCGTGTACACGCCCGACAACGCCGTCCCTGTTGCATAGAATCCAAGTTGATTTGTTTTCTCCGGCATGACCGCACTTGAGAGTTGAACGTTCACATTCGACAAGGTTAATCCACTAACTGCATCCGTCACGACACCTTCCAAATAACAGGCTTTTTGGTAGTGGATGTCTACAATAAATAATCCTTTTGTGATGTCTGCCGCCACCGCTTTTCCCGATGGAAAAAATGGATATACACCCCAGCAACCATCAAAACCTGGCGTTTGTCCAATGTACGTATCATAATTTCCAACTTGAATTAAATTATACGGATAAGTAGCGTCGTGAACGATAATTCCATCACTATAATAACTTGTAATCAAATATTCCCCACGCACATGGACATTATGTGGGATGACAAAGGAGTTTGCTGAACTTTGCACGCGGTCAAGTTCTGTTATGTTCTGTCCGTCAGTGATATCATATGCGGCAATATACGCCCCCGAAATTTCATCCGTTGTGTAGACAACTTGTCCATTTGCGGATGGCCAAACGTTATGTGTAAAAGAATTCGGTGTTGTTTTTGTGCCCAATAATTGTGGATTGGACTTATCGGTAACATCGACAATACTAAAGAATCCATCATAAATATGTCCAATGTAAAGGGTATCATTTCGTTCGTAGCCATCATGTACGTAATAGGGATCGTATGTTCCAACTTCGATTGGACTCATCGGATTCGTTTGAATATCCAACATGATGACTCCACCATTTCCTCGGTTTGAACCAAAGATATACGCATAGCCATTCGCTGATGTAAAACACGTGTGTGCGGACTGCCAGGGATTCGTTGATGGTCCAGTATAGAAGGTTGAAGTCAAATTCGTCGATTGCGGTAGCGGACTTAAATCGATGATCAACAATCCATCTTCGGCTTCCGTAGTTACATATGCATGATCTCCATAGACACACGGATCTCTCCAAATGGACTCCGTTCCTGCCAACCAAAATACTTCTTGTGGGTTTGCGCCATCTGTAATATTCACAATGGATGTCCCTTTGGATGTTCCAACAATGGCGTATTCGTTCCCTAATTCGTCCACATATCCCCAAACATCATTCAGATTAGCTCCATGCAATTGCTGGTAATCGATGTGAGAGAGAGAATCTATATTTAATTGAGCTGAAAAGGATTGAGTTCCTATAAAAAGGAGAAAAAAACACCACAAAGAAGATTTCAAAAAACAAGTGAACTTCAACATAAGTAAGGGCTTAAAGGATAAAAATTGCGGCAAAAATAAACATAACGATGATGACTAAGTACTGCCAGACATCTGGGAAATACTTCACAATAGCTTCT
This sequence comes from Chryseobacterium gleum, assembly GCA_945860065.1. Taxonomy (GTDB): domain Bacteria; phylum Bacteroidota; class Bacteroidia; order Flavobacteriales_D; family Crocinitomicaceae; genus UBA952. The sequence goes on from CAMAPI010000030.1 coordinate 10,194, forward strand.
TTCCAATTCATAGAGTAAAAATAAGGATAAATGTCGAAAGGCAAATTAACTTGAAGTCTGAATTAGAAATCTGGGATTTCATGAAAAAATCGATTACCTCGTCATTCTCCAACGGCGTGACTTATTTGAAATTCACCAAGTTCACATTGAACTAATGAAAGATCTCCTGGTGAGTAAAAACACCAATAGTCAAAATCAATTATTGTTTTACGAGCTCTTTCGCATAAACACGTTGATTCGTGGTGATTCTCACTATATAGGTACCAGCTTGCATGTTACTTAAGTCGATAAAGGACTCCGCAAAAAATTCGGTCGCATTCATTTTCTCCGTTAATAATTTTCGTCCGGACAAATCATACAATTCGATACTGGCATCATTATATACGGAACCGCTCACCTCAATCGTAGTTATTACTGACGTTGGATTAGTGAAAACCGCTATTTCGTGAGCTAGTTCTTCTTCCTTCACTCCAAGTGTAAATCCGACAGAGAAATCATAGCGATGGTAACTTCCGAAGTCTGGCGGGAAAAATTCGATGTATGAACCTCCCACTTGCCGCAAGCGCATTTGTCCAGTTGTCTCCCCTTCCACTTGGCTCGAATACCAGAATCCAAGTCCGTCGTCATCGGAATCTTCCACAATAATTGAGTAACAACCCGGCGCAAGATTAAAGGTGTCTTTGTATTGTGTTTGATTTGTTAACACATCGCGTTGAAAGAGAATATTACCCGCATGATCGATCAATCGGTACTTGTTTTCACTCGCTTTGTTGTTGGTTGTTAACCAAACAAAGAATGCTCCATCAATGCGTTCCGGAGCATCAAATTTCACAGATTTCAAGCTGTTTTGATTGTACTCATCTTCGCCAATTACCCCATTTACATCCGCAACCCAAGCTGTAAATGTTTGATTACTGTATAAATCAGTCCACCAATCGATGTTATTTACTGGCAATTCGATCACCACCTCTTCTAAAAACCCTAAGTTTCCTGTCCAATCAACTACGATATTATCACCGTACGTTATCCATGCAAAGATACGGCAAGATGTCAATGGTTGAGCTCCTGTATTTTTCAACACCACACGTGGATTCTGACACGTCGGATTCCATTTACCGTAATATTCCCAGTTGTTTGGATTTAATACGTCGGATATGGAAGCATCGTTTTGAAAGTTCGGAGCAGAATAAGAGATTAAATCATAAGCAGCAATGTAATTTCCACCTGCTTGACCTGGGTCATTTCCAGGGACTGCATTAATGGCGTAATCTAATTTCACGGTATCACCAGGTGTTACATATGGTGTCAATTCGAATTCATGTTCTTTCACGCGATCACCGGGACACCATCCTTCACGAGCGTAAGGCCACGTTCCACCTTGTCCAATATTCGGATTATCGCCACATTCTGTATTTTGCCAAATGTTCCAATTAAAACGAGGCAGACCATCTACTTTTATTTGGTGGTCATTCGCCACCCATTCGCAACAAGCATAATCTCCAACTTGACCGTGGCCAGACATTCTTGTTTTGATTTTAAAGGTTTGAGAAGTATCGGAAAGAATAATGGGTTTTTCTTGTAAGACCACGTCATTCGCCATTTGAGCAAAATTATAGGATTTAAAGTCACTCCAGATAGGTTGACGTGCATGCACATCACGTGGTGGAATTCCTTTTATGAAAGCAAATTTTAAATCAATCAACTCTTGTGTATTATGCGCTGCTAAATCAACGAGTCCCTTCAAGTACATCTGATAATCCGTGACATCGTATTTCCATGTGAATCCGTTTGGACCTAGGTCGAATTGAATGCCATAAGGGGTAATGTATCGCGCAATCTCCACATCTTTAATCAATTCATATGGTAGATTGTAGCAAACAAGTGGCGCATTCACTAACTGATTTGAGGTGGTGAACGGAACTTGACTAATCACTTGATCATTTTGATCATATGCATATGCATTTCCTTGTTGAACTCCGACAAAACTTGTCACAATGTCGAAATGACGAAAAACGGGCATTTGTTCAAAAACGATGATTGGTTCAATAATTTTCTTTTGATTCAAAACAGAAGTTTGAATGGTACTGTTAACGAAACCTTGCCCAAAAGAAAGCAAAGGCATGAAAGATTCTTGTTTGATTCCTGCTAAAGGCAATTCATCAAACTGAATCATCCCAAATTCTGACGGCATTAACTTGTATTGATTTGGAGATTTATCCACCGCATAATTGACGTTATCAAAATCGTAATACACTTTTAAATTGGACCAATTCGGATGAGTTGGATCAATTTTCTCCAGGTAATTTGCCTGAATCGTCGCTTGAGAAAGTGCGGCATTAAAAACCCTGAACTCATCAATACTTCCTTTCCATTTAATCGATTGATCCCTGCTTGCACCTAAAATAAATCGATGTATATAACCCATTGATCGATTCAAATTTGTTCCGGAGTGCCACAATTGTCCATTTTTATAAACAAACATCTCACCTGTACTTTGTTTCTTCACAAAAGCCCAGTGATTCCAAACGGAGTCGATTTCATTCGTTGTCATGGCTTTATTTATTCGATCATAACCCGTTTGATTTCCAGCATCCCAATATAGATTATTATTACTCCAAGGCATGTGGATATTCAAAATTCGGTTCCCAAGTGTATCGTAAGCTTCTAGAAAACTCGTATTGTTTCCCGCAACACCATTACCTTTTACCCAACATTCGATGGTGACTTCATTCCCCAAATTTTCATCTGAATATTCGAGCATGGTGTAATTATTTCCATTGAACGATAAATGACCATTTTTGCCTTGATAAGAAATGGCTTGATCGCTTGTAATAGAGCTAGTTTCAAAACTCAAAGAATTCGGTGAGGGTGTGTCATTCTCAAAAAAGAACTCCAAGATTATGTTTGAAATCCCATCCCAGTTAAATGAATGATAAAACGCCAACTCATTGACACCTAGAACTAAGGGACTGAGTCCACCAGTTATTCCCAATGATGAGTTATAGACTTCCGTAAAATCGATTGAATGGAAATTTTGTAAAACCGTCTCATTTGTTGCCTTGATACGAATGCTTGGATAAAACAATTTACCATCTACAGCAATATCGGATAAGAATAAACGCAATGAATGCAAATCTCCGGGTTGAACACCTGCTTGTAAAAGTTGACTCTGCGTTAAGAGCATTTGAAAACGACCTCCTTTTTCATTTGTTTTAAATGGCGCAGCATTCATTCCAGTCAAGGCATTTGGAGCGGAATAAATTAAACCACTGAGGGACTTTGTCCACTCGTCTCTCAAATGTGTATTTGTTTGTGTATAGGGTACAGGGGAATAATTAATGGTGTTTGGTGAGGTCCAGTTTGATAAATAGCGACTAGAATTTTTCGCAATCGAATCAAAAACTCCGGTATGATTAAACACACGCGTATATGTCAAATAATCCCACTCTCCACAATCGTATTGATCCCAAGAAGTGAGTGGACTACATTTCAATTTATAATACATCATCACTTTCTCGAAACGCATCGTATCGAGTTCTGATGGGAATTGAAACAAAGATCTGCGAGCGGTGATAGAATCAAAGGTAAAGGTCTGTACCCATGTTGTATCTTGAGCAATGGACTGAAATCCGACAGTTAAAAGCGAAAGGAATAGAAATAATTTACGCATCGATTTTGATTTTAGAGTCCTAAAATACGCATAAGTCAGCAAGTAAAAAAATCTTAGATTTCGAAAGTCTCATTAGGATTTAAAACGAGGATTTCCTGGGTGTTTGAAAACGAACGCTGGGACAAAGTTGCAACAATTCCTTTTTGAATTTTCGCTTCGTCGTGCGTCGAAATTATGGTAGAGGCTTGCAATTTATTAGCCAAGTCCTTTGCCTTTTGCCACCCTAAATTTACTGTCCCACCTAGGTAAAAAGGAAGTTCGTAGGTTGTGGCAGTTGTGAGTAGAACGTTTGCTTGTTTGGATGCTACAATTTGTCTTGTGCCATGTGGTGCGTAGCAGATCGACGACATGCCATCAGAAATTAAATAGGCATGATGGACCAAATCCAAAAAACCAGTTTTTGAAATCTTTTCTATCTGAAAAGGAGCATCGGAAAGAGAAATGAACTGTTTGAAATGCTTCCATTTTTGCATTTTTCGTTGGATAACGGGCAAACAAATAACAGGGATTTCAGAAGATAATTTCACTAATGTTTCCTGATCACAATGATCTGTGAATGGATGGGAGATGAAAATAAAATCAGGACGCGGTATTTCGAAAACTTCAGGCTGTTTATCCAAATGGAATTGCGTAGAAAACCATGGGTGAAAATCCACTTGACTTTTGGAGAACCATGGGTCAACGAGCACTTTGAGACCATTTATTTCCCAAAGCCAGGAACTATCCGCATTTAACTTGGTGATTTTCATAGAGAACTAGCTCATGAACATCTTCACTGCGAGGCTCAGTTTTTCTTTAAGTTCTGTTCGGTCCACGATAAAATCAAGGAATCCATGTTCCAATAAAAACTCAGATCTTTGGAATCCATCTGGTAAATCACGTCCAATTGTTTCTTTCACTACGCGAGGTCCAGCAAAAGCGATTAACGCACCTGGCTCAGCGATATTGATATCACCCAACATCGCAAAAGATGCGGTTACACCACCCGTTGTTGGATCAGTTAAGTAGGAAATGTATGGTAACTTCGCTTCGGATAATTGTCCAAGTTTACCAGAAACCTTCGCCATTTGCATTAACGAGTAACCAGCCTCCATCATTCGAGCTCCTCCTGATTTAGAAATAATCATAAAAGCCGCTTTGGATTTAATTGCTTCATCAATTCCCCGGACAATTTTTTCTCCCATAACGGAACCCATAGATCCACCAATAAATTGAAAATCCATAGCTGAAACAACTATTTTTTGTCCATCAATAGTGCCTTTCGCTGTACGAACAGCATCTTTCAATCCAGTTGCTTTTTGCGTAGCCGAAACACGGTCTACGTATTTTTTTGTATCCGTAAATTCAAGTGGGTCACCCGATGTCAAATTTTCTGCAATTTCGGTGTATTTCCCGTCGTCGAAAATCAATTGGAAGTATTCTTCAGAACCAATTCGTTCATGATGAGAACAGCGATCACAAACGAAACTATTTTTCGCAAGATCGTCACTAGTAAACAATGTTTTACAGTTCGAACAGCGCGCCCAAAGTCCTTCCGGAACTTCTTTCTTATCAATTGTTGCTGTGGTAATTCCTTCCTTACTTCGTTTAAACCAAGACATTTCCTTCAATTTAAAGTGTGTTAATATTATTTAAATCCTCAAAAGATTGCGTTAGGCGTTTGATAAAAGTTAATTCACCTGCTCGCATCCATTTTCTTGGATCGTAGTATTTTTTATTTGGTAACTCATCACCGTCGGGATTTCCGATTTGTGTGCGAAGATACTCCAAATTTCCAGCAACGTAGTCGCGTACACCTTCTGTAAACGCAAATTGCAAATCCGTATCGATGTTCATTTTCACTACGCCATAGCCAATTGCCTCGCGAATTTCTTCCACTGTTGAACCTGATCCACCGTGAAAAACAAAATCAATTGGATTAGGACCAGTCTGGAATATCTCTTGAATAAATTCTTGTGAATTTTTCAAGATAATCGGCGTCAATTGAACATTACCTGGTTTGTACACACCGTGGACATTTCCAAAAGCTGCAGCAATCGTAAATCTTGGACTAATCTTCATCAACTCTTCGTAAGCGTATGCAACCTCTTCTGGCTGCGTGTATAATTTGGCATTATCCACATCAGAATTATCGACACCATCTTCTTCTCCACCAGTAATTCCAAGTTCGATTTCAAGCGTCATGCCCATTTTGGACATACGTTGTAAGTAATTTTTACAAATCTCCAAGTTTTCCACCAATGATTCTTCACTCAAATCAATCATGTGTGAACTATAAAGTGGTTTTCCTGTTTCTTTGAAAAACTGCTCACCTGCGTCTAATAATCCGTCAATCCAAGGAAGTAAATTCTTTGCACAATGGTCGGTGTGTAGAATGACTGTTGCTCCATATGCTTCCGCCAAGGCATGCACATGTTTTGCTCCAGCTATCCCACCTATTATCGCTGCTTTTTCGTTCTCATTGGAGAGCGCTTTTCCCGCAAAATACATACATCCTCCATTCGAAAACTGAATGATGGCTGGAGAGTTTAACTGCGCTGCTGCTTCCATAACGCCGTTCACTGTACTAGAACTGGTTACATTTACTGCTGGAAGAGCAAATCGTTTTTCTTTAGCTAGTTGAAAGATCGCTTGAACCTGATCCCCTGTTGCTACTCCTGATTTAATTAATTTACTCATGGCGTTGTCGATTGATGAGGCAAAAGTACTAAAATTAGGTCAAATTCACTGGAAATGTTCACGCAAGTCCAACAACAAATGATCCTAACAGTGTAGCTATCTAGCGGCTTAAATAAAAAAAATAAAGCGCAAAACAATAAACAACGGATCCAAACGTTATTGTGGAAACATTTAATTAGCCTATGATTCAAAAAAATTACTCCGAAACGTTATTGGGAAATGAAGCGAAGTTAACACCTTCCAAAGCCACGCTAAATTTTATTTTAAATTATAGCAAGGCACATGAAGTAAAAAAACTGAAAAAGCAAACCGTCTTCATTTGCAAGAACTAAAAAAAAGCCCTGACGATTCTGTCAGGGCTTTTTTTACTTAACAAATGTTTCTCCATCTTTTAATTTGATAATTTCCAAAATAGTATATACTTTTGATACATACTTAATAAACAAGTCAGATGAAAACTTTATCCTTAAAACTTGACAATAGCGTCTTTGAAGAGACGGAACAACTTTTAGATAAAATCCAAAAAACTCGGAATCGGTATATTAATGAAGCGCTTCAGTATTATAATCAAATCCAAAAAAAGAAACTCATTGAACAACTACTAATTATGGATTCAAAACTCGTAAGCGATGAATCCATGAAGGTTTTACATGAATTTGAAAATCTCGAGGATAATGACAGCTAGAAAATATGAAGTTTGGCTGGCTAACCTTGACCCTAGAATCGGAACAGAAACGGGAAAAACTCGTCCCGTGTTAATTGTTCAAACCGACATCCTGAACAAGATACATCCATCAACATTGATCTGCCCAATAACAACCAATGTTAAATTAGAAAGTCAAATTCTGAGAGTTCACATAAAAAAAGGCACAGCAAAAGTGAAGGAATCGTGCGACGTGATGATTGATCAGTTGCGTGCAATCGACAACAAACGTCTGATTAAAAAAATAGGAGATCTCCCCATGGATCTTGCGGAAAAAGTAAAAGAAAACATGAAAATCGTGTTGGACTTAGGTTACTAAAAAGAATATTCTTAACACAATTTACTCAAAAGCGCTTCGGCGCTACTTCTGGATGCCTGTCTTACTTATCTTCACAATAGAATTTGAACTGATTTAAGATGGCTTGCCATCCGTTTTGCTGCAATTCCACGGTGTTTTCTGTCTCAGGTTGAAAACGCTCTGTGACATGGGTTGACTGACCTAAATCCGCGAATTCTACTTCCCATTTACGTCCGTCACCAAGTGTAATCGCCAAAAACTCTTGCTCTTCAATGTTGTCATACGTCCCGTGAAAATCAAATCCAGCGGTACCATCCACCGCTTGTATGCGATAAGAAAATATCCCGCCTTCGCGTAAATCGCTATTCGCAGACTGACAACACCACGATTCATGAGCGAAATTCCACTTTGTAACGTGTTCACTTGTGGTCCATTTCTCCCAAACTTCGTCGATAGGCGCTTCAATCATTGTTTCTACTTCAATCCATTCTTGTTCCATGAAAACAAAGATAGGAAAAGTGTGAATTCACTCGACACATCACGATATTCCTTACATTTGTCCTAGATGGACTTTCAACTTGTATCAGACTTCCAGCCAACCGGTGATCAACCAGAGGCCATTCGACAATTAGTCGCAGGATTAAATGCGGGAGTCACTGATCAAACCTTACTTGGTGTGACTGGAAGTGGGAAAACATTTACCATTGCAAATGTGATTCACCAATTGCAGCGTCCGACCCTCGTTCTCTCTCACAACAAAACCTTAGCAGCTCAGTTATACGGAGAATTTAAACAATTCTTTCCGGAAAATTCCATCGAATATTTCGTTTCCTACTACGATTATTATCAGCCGGAGGCGTATTTACCGTCTACTGGCGTGTACATTGAAAAGGACTTACAAATTAACGATGAGATTGAAAAGCTTCGTTTATCTGCCACCTCTGCCCTGCTATCAGGAAGAAAAGACGTACTCGTAGTTGCATCAGTCTCTTGCATCTACGGTATTGGTAATCCACAGGAATTCCGTGAGAGTATTTTACATTTAACCGTTGGACAAACGGTTGCACGCAATAAATTCCTCTTCAAACTTGTAGAGAATCTTTATCAACGTGCAGGAGATAAATTTGAGCGTGGCATGTTTCGTGCGATCGGAGAAACGGTGGACATCTTCCTTGCTTATGCTGATTATGCCATCCGAATTGGATTTTGGGGTGATGAAATTGAAACCATTTCCTCCATTGATCCCGAGACAAGTGAACGCATCGAAACGTTCAAGGAAATTGATATTTTTCCTGCAAATCTTTTCGTTTCTAGTCCAGATAATACCCGTCAAGCCATTGAACAAATACAAGATGACTTAGTCGTTCAAGTTCAAAATTTTAAGGAGGATGGCAAACTGGAGGAATCGAAACGTTTAGATGAACGCGTGAATTATGATTTGGAAATGATTCGGGAATTAGGCTATTGCTCGGGGATTGAAAATTACTCTAGGTATTTCGACCGCCGTCAACCCGGCGAACGTCCATTCTGCTTGCTCGATTATTTTCCAGACGATTTTCTATTAGTCATCGACGAAAGTCATGTAACATTGCCACAAGTGCGGGGAATGTACGCAGGAGATCGCGCACGAAAAACAAATTTAATTGATTACGGATTTCGACTACAGGCGGCCATTGACAATCGTCCACTGAAGTTTGAAGAATTCGAAGGATTCTTAAACAACACCATTTATGTTTCGGCAACGCCTGCGGACTACGAAATGCAGCGGTCCGAAGGAATCATGGTGCAGCAATTAATTCGTCCAACTGGACTGTTAGACCCAGTTATCGAAGTACACCCATCGAAGCATCAAATAGACCATTTAATGGCCGCTATTCAAGAACGAATTGCTGTTAAGGAACGCATCCTCGTGACGACATTAACCAAACGAATGGCGGAGGAGTTGCAAAAATACTTTGACAAACTTGGTATTCTTTGTCGCTACATACATAGTGAAATCGATACGATTGAACGTGTGGAAATTCTTCGGCAATTAAGACTTGGGGATTTTGATGTCCTGATTGGCGTAAACTTACTGCGTGAAGGACTTGACCTCCCAGAGGTTTCGTTGGTTGCTATTTTGGACGCTGACAAAGAAGGATTCCTTCGAAATGAACGCTCATTGGTACAAACCGTTGGACGCGCTGCGAGAAATATCAATGGAAAAGTACTCATGTACGCGGACAAAATGACGGAGTCCATGCGACGAACGATTTCCGAAACAGAACGAAGAAGAGCAATGCAAATCGCTTATAACCTAGAACACGGACTTGTTCCAACTGCCTTGAATAAATCAAAGGAAAAAATAATGGAGTCCACAAAAGTTGCCGATGGAGATAGCGCAAGTCGACAATTAAAGTATACGCAGGCAGCCCAAGCTCAATTGGCAGCTGAACCTGTTCAAACTTATCTCAATCCAAAGGAATTAGATGCACGGTTGAAAGCAACTAAAAAAGCCATGGAGAAAGCGGCAAAGGAACTGGACTTTTTAGAAGCTGCACGTTACCGAGATCAATTAAAAGAACTAGAAAAACAACTAAAAAAATAAGTATGACACGTTTACAACAATTTCAAAAAATTGCCATTGCCGAAGGATTCTCTTGGATTGGACTCATCATCACGATGGTTTTGAAGTACCAATTCGAGATGATTTGGCCAAATAAAATTGTGGGATGGATTCACGGAATTTTGTTCATTGCTTTTTGCATCTACCTAGCGATTTTTTTCTTTTCAAAACAATTTTCATTTGGGAAAGCTCTGATATTGTTTATCGCCGCTTTCGTTCCATTTGGAACATTTTGGGCAGAGAAAAAATACCTAAGAAGCTAGGGTAACCTTTTTCTGAACATCTGCGTAAAGCACTTCAAAACGAATGGATTATGAAATGGATTAAACGCTTATTTTTATTGATTTTGGCTTTAGTTGCATTGGTTTTATTGATCGGTGTATTTGTACCGAAAAAATTCAAAGTTGAACGCAGTATGGAGGTTTCATTGCCAAAAGATAGTGTTTACCAGTACTTGAAATACCTTAAAAATCAAGATCAATTCAGTGTTTGGGCAAGACAGGATCCCAAAATGAAAAAAACATATACGGGAACAGATGGAACCATTGGATTCGTTTCTGCATGGGAAAGTAAGGATGAAAAGGTGGGTACTGGATCGATGGAACTTGTGAAATTGACGCCTGGTGAACGAATTGATATGCATATTCGCTTCAAGGTTCCTTTTGAAAATGAAGACGATGCCTACTTTGAAACAAGTAGTATCAACGCAGAAAAAACCCGTGTCATTTGGGGATTTAAAGGAAACTCGCCTTACCCATGGAATGCAATTACCTACCTTTTGAACATGAATGAGGTGATTGGGAAAGATCTCGACGGTGGACTCAAAAAATTAAAATCCGTGTTGGAAAAATAAGATTGATTACTTTTGTTTAAAATTGAAGATAAATGGCAAATAACTTACTAAAAGGAAAACGAGGAATTATTTTTGGTGCATTGAACGACCAATCGATTGCTTGGAAAGTGGCTCAACGAGTGCATGAAGAAGGTGGGACGTTCGTTTTAACAAACGCACCTATAGCGATGCGAATGGGAGAAATCAATGCGCTAGCAGCTGAAACTGGAAGCCAAGTGATTCCAGCAGATGCAACAAGTGTTGAAGATTTAACCAATCTTGTCACTCAAGCACAAGAGATTCTAGGAGGTAAAATTGATTTCGTTTTACACTCAATCGGAATGTCTCCCAACGTACGTAAAGGAAAACATTACACGGAAAATGATTACAATTACTACAATCAATCCATGGATGTTTCTGCTATTTCTTTACATAAGACTTTAGCAACGCTTTATAAACAAGACGCCATGAATGAATGGGGATCCGTGATTGCACTTTCTTATATCGCAGCTCAACGTATTTTCCCTGACTACAACGATATGGCTGATGCAAAATCATTATTAGAGTCTATCGCTCGTTCATTCGGATACCATTACGGTATTGCGAAAAAAGTGCGTGTAAATACGATTTCTCAATCACCAACAGTTACAACCGCTGGACAAGGAATCAAAGGATTCAAGGAATTCATTAATTTCTCTGAGCAAATGTCTCCACTTGGAAATGCTTCAGCATTAGCTTGTGCTGATTATTGTGTGTCGATGTTCTCAGACTTAACGAGATACGTAACGATGCAGAATTTATTCCACGATGGTGGATTCTCTAATACTGGGGTGACACAACAAGTCATTGAAAAATTTGGTGAGTAATCAGATTTGAAATCATAAAAAAAGCCCTGACGATTCTGTCAGGGCTTTTTTATGCGCTAAACTTTCAGGAATTAATCCTCCTTCCAGTTTTCCTTTGATTTTGTGTACGGAATCGCAACGGCATCTAACTTCGATTGTAGAACCTGAACACGTTTGATTACCTCATCTAACTTTGCACGAAGTTCCGCATATTCTGCTTCAACAATCGCTTTGTTCGCTTTGTGCGTATTGCTCACGCCAGCAGTGTTGTCGTATAGTTGATATTCCACCATTCCTAATCGCGACTGAATGCTTGGAGCTGCCTCGAATTCATGTGCTGTGCGAACGCCGTCTCCATTCATCAGAATGTTGCAGTCATACATCATCGTTTTCAATTCTTTGATTTCCTTTAACAGACTCATATCCGTGTTTGGGTAGTTGATTAATGCTTTTTCCATCAACTCAATTTCTTCATTCGTTTCGCCCATTAATCTTCCTGCACCAGAAACTTTACGATTTAGCTCCGAAACTTCTGCTCTGAATGCTGCCAATTCTTGTGGATTTTTCGCTACCAACGTTTGATTATTCAAGGCTTTGACTTCGAATGCAGTTTTAGCGATTAGTTCTTCCACCGTTCCATTTTTCACTATTGACACGCTTACAAAATACGTTCCAGGCGCTACTAAAAACCCATTTCCTCCGGAACCAATTGGATTTGTCGTGTTGGAACGCAAGTTCCATACGGTGCGTGAAATTCCTTTTGCTGGACTTCCCGACATACGTCGAACTTCTTTTCCTGCTGTATCTGAAATGATCCAAATGATTTTAGCCGCATCTTCTAACGCTTCCTTACGCAAGTCATCAAACGACGGATAAGCAACATCCTTTTTATCTTTCTCAAGTGCTTGTTCCTTTTCCTGACGTGAATCTTTCAAGGTTTTATACTCCTCTTTTAGGTGTAACGTGAACACAGCTCCAAACGAAGGATTTCCAGAAGCCCACATATTATGTCCTTGAAATCCAGTTCCATCTAAACCGAGTGGATCAGCAGGCACGTACGAAAGTGCATCTTTCACAGGGAACAAATGAGCTTTCTTGTCCAAATTGACTTTCGACAATGAACGCAACGGAGTGTAGTTGTCCAAAACATAGAACCCACGTCCAAACGTTGCTGCCACTAAATCGTTTTCACGTTTTTGGACTTCCAAGTCATACACGGCAACGGTTGGCAATCCAGCTATTTTCGTCCAATTTAAGCCACCATCATTCGTGAAAAACGCACCGAACTCCGTTCCAACGAACATTAAATTCGGATCTACATGGTCTTGTTTCAAACAATAAGAATTTCCACGAACGGGTAAGTTAGCTGTGATATTGATCCAGGTTTTACCTTTGTCTTGCGACTTCAATACATAAGGTTTAAAATCACCTGAGCGCTGTGGATTAAATACCGCATACACGGTGTTTTCTTCGTGCAATGATGCAGTCAGCATATTCACACGCGCATTCACAGGAACTCCTGGGAATGTCCCGTATTTACTCCATGTTTGACCATCATTTTCAGAAACTTGAATCAATCCATCATCCGTCCCGACGTACAATAATCCCTTTTTCTTAGGAGATTCATCTAGCGCAACAATGTTTCCATAAATGGTAGTTGAGGCATTTTTCATCACCGCATCGATCGTCCAAACTTGGTCCATCACTTCGATTTCGTTGCGGTCGATTTGCTGCGTTAAATCAGTTGAAATCGTTTGCCAATCGTCACCGCGATTATTAGACTTAAATAATTTATTCGCCGCGAAGTACAAAGTAGATGCATCGTGTGTCGAAACAATTAATGGTGAATCCCAATTCCAACGATAAGCAGGCTCACCTTTTCCGGACATAGGTTGAATCGGAACTTTTTCACCTGAAGCACGGTCGTAACGAACAATCCAACCATATTGTGCTTGTGCATACGTAATATTCTGATTGGACCAATCTGTTGCCGATTCGAATCCATCACCACCATTTGTAATGAACCAATCCGAATTCAGAATCCCAGCTGCATTGTTTGTCGCTGCTGGTCCTCCCATGGAATTATTGTCCTGCGTTCCTCCATAAATGTTATAAAATGGAGCAGCATTATCCGTCACCACTTTGTAGAA
>CAMAPI010000031.1 GCA_945860065.1 Chryseobacterium gleum
TAATTATTGTTCCGTATGTGTGTATTTCCTTCGGAATAAATCCAAATGATGTTCAAGATGCTATTTTGTATCAAATGACGATATCTGTCGGATTGGTCATATCCTATTGCTTTATCGTAGGCGAAGTTTCTGAAAACAACTCACAAGTGGATAAAATTTGGAGCATCATTCCAATTTATTACGTTTGGCACATGACTATTATGGGTGGAATGGACCCTCGTATGGTGCTGATGTCCATTCTCGTAACGATATGGGGTATTCGATTAACCTACAATTTTGCTCGTAGGGGTGCATATCAGTGGAAATTCTGGGCAGGAGAAGAGGATTACCGTTGGGAAGCATTACGCAGTCGTCCCGGCTTTAACAACAAATTTGTTTGGATGATTTTCAATTTGTTTTTTATCAGCGGCTATCAAAGCGTATTAATTTTCTTGTTTACTTTACCCATTCTAACATCCCTGGGAGATGGTGTTAATCCAACATTAAATTGGGTAGATTATCTATTGGCCTTAATCTACGTTGGGTGTGTGGTCATCGAATTTATTGCAGATCAGCAACAATATGACTTCCAAGAAGAGAAACATCGTCGATTGAAGGCTGGAGAAGATTTAGGGGAATATAGTAAGGGATTTGTTTCTAGTGGGCTTTGGTCCGTTGTTCGTCACCCGAATTACCTCATGGAACAAACGATTTGGGTTGTATTCTATCTTTACAGTGTCCATGCAACAGGAGATTGGATCAATTGGTCCATTGGTGGATGTGTCTTGCTCATCATTCTATTCAAAGGAAGTTCAGATTTTTCGGAGGAATTGTCAGCTGGCAAATATCCTGCTTATAAAGAATATCAAGCGACGACACCACGCTTTATTCCTTTTACTAAAAGAAAATCAAACTAAGTATTTAAGGATGAGGAAGGCGAGGACAAAAAAGGCCATGACACTCAAGTACCATTGTCCAAATCCCTTATGTCCATTCTGGCGATTGTATAAATAAGTGATTGTTCCAATCGAAACGCCAATCAAGACCGAGTATAACAGGACTTTAGTCAAGTAAACCGAATTGTTTAAAGTGATGGGCAAAGTGCTTGCTATGCAATAGATTCCATTTATCGAAATCTAATTCACCGTAATAGGGGTGAAGTGCCGTAAAACTAGGATTCTCATCGAAATGTTCGGCGAATTCCACGAAAGCGGTTGCGAATTCATCTAAAGCTAATTCCATGTCCTCATTGCGCAATACGGCATCAGCGGAAGCGAAAGGAACTTGGATGTTTTGAGCCATCGGTTTATCCGACGCCAAGAATTGCTGCATTTTTTCGATACGGTCCTCAGGAACCGCTAATTTAAAATCTCCTTGTCCACACGACATATACAAGGCATCACATAAATGTTCTACCATACGTTGGGCTGACATTACACCCCAAGCTGGAGTAGTACTAGCATCGAGTGACTCCAGTTTTATCAAGAGGTACTCTAAATCAAATTCAAATGTTTGCATCTTATTTTTTCCCTACTAGAATGTGTAGGCTTTTTGGTACGACTTGTACGTTTAATTCTCTTCGCACGACAACGGGCTCTCCATCGTAATGTGCAATTCCTTTGGATAAGGAAATTTTCGCTTTTTGAAATGAAATCACTTCTGTATGTGGAGACATGTCAGAGCGTTTCATAAAAAACTGGTAAACAATTCTCGGGATTCCCCAAGCGGAGAAAGGTTTTAAAATGAACAATTCAATTTTCCCGTCTGTTGCATCTGATTTCGGCGAAACCACGAATCCGTTTCCAAATTCTGAGGTATTGGCAATGGTACACAAAACAACTGGCATCTTTTTCACTTCTCCGTTTGTATCGATCGAAATATTCATCGGATTGTACTTAAAAAACTCTTTAAATACGTGTTTAATGTACGTTAAAAATCCACGATTTTTATCCTCGTCGAATTTTTGTGCAATTACAGCATCCAAACCATAGCCACCTACACCTAGAAAAGGTTTATCGTTTACGAGAACCGTATCCATTTGAATGTCATTCAGTTCATTGATGCATTCAATGGCTTTTCTAATGTTTCTTGGGATGAGCATGTGACGTGCAAGTCCGTTTCCAGAACCGATTGGTATTACAGCCAAACGTGTTTGAGAACCGATTAATGTTGTTCCAACTTCGTGAACGGATCCATCTCCACCAACTGCGCAAACAACATCAATGTGTTGTTTAACGGCCTCAAGAGCAAGCTCAGTTGCATGTCCTTTACGCGTTGTATAATGAATCTCATAATCAAAAACACCAAGATTTAGGTGTGTATGAATCAATCCTGGAATATCGCCTTTACGACGTACACCAGAAATAGGATTCACAATAAACCAAATGGTCTTTTTCATCTTGTTATTACTCGTTCACACGTATACTTGGCACACGCACTTCATCAAATATCGCTATTTTTTTAGAAACTGCCTAAAATTTCTCGCTTTCCATCTCCAAAAATAGTGCCATAAAGTGTAAATTTGAGGAAAACAGCAGAAAAATGGCAAAAGATCCAATCGAACAGAATCGTGCTCAAATAGTTGACCTACTGATGCACAAATCCACATTAAAACAGGATATCGCAGACGATAGTGAAAAAGTGTTTGAGCGAATGAAAACAATCATCAAAGCGGAAATTGCTGAGTTGAAAAAATCGATTACAGATCCACGTGTTCGCTTAAGTTATCAGGATAAGGGAAAGTTTGAAATTCACGCATATGTTGGCAGTGATGTACTCGTATTCAATCTTCACCAAAACGTTTTTCGTTTACCGGACCACAATCCACTTTGGGGAACTGCCTATTTCAAAAAAAACCAGAATAATGGCTATTTTTCAACAATTCATATTTTTAATTTCCTAGCCGAATCCTTGTTGCAGAATCGCATGGAGGACGCCGGTTATTTGATCGGAAGACTCTTCTTAAATCATGAAAATCATTTCTTAATTGAAGGAAAAGGGTCACTTGGATTCATGTTTCGCGACCCGCAAAATATGGTGTTGAGCGATGAAGCAATTCACTTGATTGTTCAGTTGTCTTTCGCTCATGCGCTTGAATTCGACTTATATATTCCTCCTTTCGAATACTTGAGTGAAATCTCCGTTGCTCAAATCCAATTGATGGGTGAAAGCCTTAGATTGCAGACAGCAAAACGCTTAGGATTTAAAATGAAAAACGAGGATACAGAAAATTATTAAAAAAATCGATTTGAGCCCTTGCGCTTCAAGAATTTCTGACTATATTTGCAATCCCAAAAATTAGGATAATCTAGTTTATGGCCCATTCGTCTAGTGGTTAGGACGCCAGGTTTTCATCCTGGTAACAGGAGTTCGATTCTCCTATGGGCTACCAAATTTTTGGCCCATTCGTCTAGTGGTTAGGACGCCAGGTTTTCATCCTGGTAACAGGAGTTCGATTCTCCTATGGGCTACGAAGGATTTTTATTATAGAATTTAGAACGTTTTTAATTAACAATAAAGTTATGGCAAACCATAAATCAGCTATCAAACGTATTCGTTCAAACGATACGAAACGTGTATTGAACAAGTACCAACACAAAACAACGCGTAACGCATTACGTAAATTACGTGAGTCGAAAGACCGTAATGAAGCGCTTACAATGTTGCCAACAGTGGTTACTATGTTAGACAAATTAGCAAAAAGAAACATTATTCATAAGAACAAAGCTGCAAACTTGAAATCAGGATTGCAAGTTCTTGTGAACGCAATGTAATTGCAGAAATATCCAATTGTTAAGGGGCCTCGAGCCCCTTTTTTTGTTATGTTTGTTTTTATGAAGAAAGGTGCAATGTTCGGTTTGTTCTTGTTGATTTCAATGGTTTCCATTGGACAGACAGCCTTCAACAAACAGGTAGATACGGTGAAAAGCGTACATCGTAGCGGTGGACTATTGGATACTCTTTCTAATAATACCCAATCCTTCCAATCCACTTTTTTTGTTTCCCCGAATGCTGTACTGTTATCGCCCTTTCAAGTCTATGCAATAAACGGTAGCTCCCTTCATTCATTCAAGATGAAGGAAAATGCGCTCTTGTTTTCTGCAATTCCACACTTGGGATTTTTCTATGCTTTTGGTGCTCAAGGTGCTCAACGATTGAAAGTAGATTTTCAAGAAGCATTTAAGCATGGAATCCTATTAAATGTCAACTTCGATAAAACAAAGGGAAATGGCTTTTTAAGAAATGACGATTTTTCGGTTCAACAGTTTAATGGACATCTGTTTCGGACAGGAAATCGTTATTCTTTTGATTTGAACGTAGGTAACCAAGCAGTAGATCGTTCATGGTCGAATGGATTGATTAGTCCATTTACTATGCCAGGTGTCGATTTGGACCTACAAGCAGTTCAAAAAGAAAATGCACATTCGACTCAATCATTCTCCTTCATTCGCGGGCAACATCGTTTTGATTTCAACAAGGATTCTACCTTGGGGTTTGGTTTACTACTCAGACATGAATTTGGTGAATCAAAAAGATATTTTGAGGAGTTTGGTGATTTAACACAGCTTTATCAGAACGTTTATTGGAATGCCGACACCACACAAGATCGCTTTCGGGAGCGTTCCTTCACTAATGACCTAGGAATCTTTTTTGAACGCCATTCTTTTCAACTTCAAAGTGCATTGAGTTACCGCTTGAGAAATTGGTTTGACAATGTTTCGTCTCATGACACCACGGAGATTTGGTGGAAAAATGACTTTTCTTATCGTTCCACCAAATTCGAGATTGAACATCACAATGCCTTTAATTTGTTTGGTGCAGCTAATGGTATAACATCCGTTTCCAAAGTGATTCTACCATTTTCGTTTATGCAACTTCACATTGGACATCAACTCAGTGCTTCTTTACCAGAGCTGATGCAGCGAAATTACTTCAGTAATAATGTGCAATACCAGATGAGTTCTCTCGAAAATCAATGGAATCAGTCTCTGAGTCTAACTGCGCTAAAAAAAATGGGTGAATTTCAAATGGAAGCAGCATATCGCTTATTGCAATTTAGAAAGGTGTATATTTTTGACAATAGTGCAGGAACTTGGAGAAATGATCAATTGGCGAGTGATGGGTTTGGACAAAGTCTTCAGGCATCTGTTAATTGGACACATAAAGGATTTCAAATCAAGCCGGGATATACTTGGGCACATTTTTCAACGGACTTAAATTTTCAACCGAAGCATCAGGCTTCGCTTCATATGCAATGGAAAGGCGGGGTATTTAAAGCCAAAAAATTACGTATGTTATTTGCCGCGGATGCTTCTTACTTGAGTTCCTACCAGCAACGTTCGTTTATTCCTCAAATGGGCGTTTTAAACCTAGTAGAAACATTTTTTTTAACCCAAGATGGATTTATGAATCTGGCATTTACAACGGCCTTAGAAGTGGAAACGTTTCGCTTTTTCATTCGAGTAGACAATTTAGGTTCTTTTTGGGTAGATCCTAATACTTCCTTCGTTTCTAATTATGTTTTTCCTAGCATGCAAATCAAAATTGGCTTGACTTGGGATTTTTGGAACTAAGTAGATTATTGCTTTCAAAAAACACCATTCATTCAAACGTATAAATCAAAAAAAAAGCGCCTATTGGCGCTTTTCATATGTTATGTCCGGTGGAATTATTTATTCCCCATTACTTCTGCCATTTTCGCACCAATTTGAGCGGGAGAATCCACCACGTGAATTCCACATTCACGCATGATGCGTTTTTTCGCTTCTGCGGTATCATCGTTTCCACCAACAATAGCTCCTGCGTGTCCCATTGTTCTTCCTTTCGGAGCGGTTTCACCAGCGATGAATCCAACAACCGGTTTTGTTCCATGTTCTTTGATCCATTTCGCAGCGATAGCTTCAAGGTTTCCACCAATTTCACCAATCATGACGATTCCTTCTGTCTCAGGGTCATTCATTAATAGCTCTACTGCCTCACGTGTCGTTGTTCCAATGATTGGATCTCCACCTATTCCGATTGCGGTTGTGATACCCATTCCAGCTTTTGCAACTTGATCTGCAGCTTCGTATGTCAAGGTACCAGATTTTGAAACGATACCAATTTTACCTTGTTTAAACACAAATCCTGGCATGATGCCCACTTTTGCTTCACCAGCTGTTATGACACCTGGACAGTTTGGTCCGATTAAACGTGTGTCGAAACCTTGGATATATTCTTTCGCTTTGATCATGTCGTTCACAGGAATTCCTTCCGTAATACAAACAATGACTTTGATTCCAGCTTCTGCAGCCTCCATAATCGCATCTGCAGCAAATGCAGGTGGCACGAATATAATGGAAGTATCCGCTTGTGTAGTGTTAACAGCATCAGCTACTGTGTTAAATACTGGACGATCCAAATGGATGTTTCCACCTTTTCCTGGTGTTACTCCACCAACAACATTTGTTCCGTACTCGATCATCTGACTTGCGTGGAAAGTACCTTCACTACCGGTAAATCCTTGAACAATGACTCTGGAATTTTTATTTACTAAAACACTCATAAGGCTACTTCTATTTTTGCGTGGTCAAAATTAATCAATGTGGCGATAATGACAAGTAAAAGATGATTTATTTCAAATCATCTATACTCAATTCGAAATACAAAGCGGCATTTGGAGGAATTTTATCCATTCCGCCTGCACCATAGCCCAATTGAGGTGGAACAATCATTCTTATTTTAACTCCTTTTTTTTGTCCAAGCAAGGCTTCTTTCCATCCATCAATTACACCGCGCATTGGCAAGTAAATTGGTTTTTTTTGTTCATCGAATTTTTGACCGGAGAGTAAGGTTCCAACATAGCATACGCCAATGCTATCTGTCAAATGTATTTCTCTTCCCGTTCCTTCTTGTATGATTTCTGAATACAGTCCACTTTCAGATTTCTCCAACTGATATGGCTTTCCTTGGATGAATTTCTCCATACGCTGATCGAACAGGCTTAATTGTTCTTCTGAATACCCGCAAGCACTGAAGATCAGCAAAAGAAAAGCTGCGGACAAGTAATTCGTTTTCATTTTTAAATAGATCTGACTTAGCTCTTCGTTAGTTGAGCAAGAAAATGAGCGTCTAAGTCAAATACGCGTTGACATTTGAAGCCAGCCTGATTTGCGATGTCATGCAATGTATCGTAATCCACGTATAGCCATGGAAATTCTGGTCCACTGATTTTTTTATAATGCATTTGAAAGTTGAAGTTCCCATAATATTCTGAATTCAAATCCATCCAATAGGACCCATCTTCATCCTCGTACAAATATTTGACATCGGACGAATCACAGATAATTTGTCCACCAGGATTTAGTTTTTCCCCAGCATTTTTCAGAAAACTCAATAAGTTGGATTTCTTTTTTGCAATTCCGATCCCGTTCATCAACAATAGAATCGTGTCGAATTTGGCTGGTGGATTGTATGATTCAAAATCTATTTGCTTCGCTGAAATCCCTTGTCCTTTCATATATTCGACCGCACCTTCGGACGTGTCAATGGCAAAAACCGTATGTCCACGTTGAATGAGCTCATTCGCATGAACTCCTGTACCAGCGCCAGCATCAAGTACTTGACCTTTACATAGTTTTATTGCTAATTGCTCCAACTCCGGCATGTCTTTGTACGTGCGAAAAAGGACTTCAATAGGAATGATATCGTCATCGCACAGGTCAGATGACACGATGATGTCGAATGGTTTTTTTGTTTTTTGAAAGTCCAAAATGGCTTGGCCAATAGGATCTTGTGGAAGTGTTTTCATACTAATATTCGAACTTGTTGTAGCCGCTTAAATCATCATCAGAATAATCATCATCAAATTCATCAAAACCTAGATCATCCTCCTCATCTTCCGATGACAACTGATCACCTTCTTGAAATAAATCCTCCTCTAAGGCTTCCCTTGATTCTTCTTTGGGCGTATTTCCAATAGCAAGCAGCATTTCCGGACTAGTAGGTTCGTTGCGATCGTAACCGATTAATTCGATGAGGAAAATCCACATCTTCATGAAATCGTACACTAATATGAAGCGTTGATCTGGTTCTTCTAGGAAATCCTTTAAAACTGCATTTTTCATGACAGATGCAGGTGAGTCAATGGAATCATCGTCATAGGACATATCCAAGAAGCTAATTTCATGACCCTTATCCCAATCCTCGTTTGAAACATAAAAACTGGCCAATTGATCTCCTTTGAAATCGAATGATTTCATAATGGCGTGATAGAAAGTTTCAAAGTCGTTGGCATCGCTAATCAAGATGTCTCTAAAAACCTCTTCATTTTTGTCTGAATCCAACAATACTCTGAATTTTAACCCTGGCATTTTTATTTATTTTATGCTTTAAGTAAAGTTAGTGTTATTTCTCTAAGTTGGGATTGATTGCTATCGTTAATCCTAATTCTTTCCCAACTTTCAACATTTCTTCTACCGCTTGCGTATATGAATTTTCAATCGTTCCTTCTAAGATCGCCTCTTTAATGTGTGCTTTTATTGCACCAATTTCTGAGCATTGTCCAATTTGAAAGGTTGTCATAATTAATTCACCACTTACAGGTGGCTGAAAATTTCGAATGCGGTCCTTTTCTTCTACCCATTTTAATTTTTCGGAAACAAGTTCAAAGTTCTTCTTATAACGCTTTACCTTGAATTCGTTTTTTGACGTAATGTCTGCGTTACAAAGCAACATTAAATCTTCCACATCATCTCCTGCTTCATGAAGTAAACGTCGGACCGCGGAATCTGTCACAGATCCTTTGACTAATGAAATAGGTCGAAGGTGAAGTCTAACTAGTTTTTGAACATATTTCATTTTGAAATCTAGCGGCAAACGCAATCGGGTAAAAATACGCGGAACCATTTTAGCTCCAAGTTCCTCATGTCCATGAAAAGTCCATCCAGCCTCCGCATCAAAGCGTTTGGTTGGTGGCTTGGCAATGTCATGAAGAATTGCTGCCCAACGTAACCACAATGAATCACTGTTTAGCGCAAGGTTGTCAAGTACTTCCAAGGTATGATGAAAATTGTCTTTATGCGCTTTGCCATTTCTTGTCTCTATGCCATGCAAGGCAATCATCTCTGGGAAAAACTGTTTCAACAAATCTGTTGAATTCAACAGATTGAATCCACGCGAAGGGGTGTCAGACAAGATGATTTTATTGAGTTCTTCCGTGATGCGTTCTTGCGAAATAATGCTTAATCGATCCGCTTGTTTTTTCATTGCTTCTAGGCACACGCGTTCAATCTGAAAATCAAATCGCGTAGCAAAACGAATTGCTCTTAACATACGCAATGGATCATCACTAAAGGTTATTTCAGGTTCTAGCGGAGTCCGAATGATTCCTTTTTCAATATCCTTTACGCCGCCAAATGGGTCGATAAGTTCACCGTAGGAATCAGCAATTAATTTAAGGGCTAAGGTATTAATAGTGAAATCTCGTCGGTTTTGATCGTCTTGTAGACTTCCTTTTTCCGTAATCGGCTTACGTGAGTCGTGCGAATACGATTCCTTTCGAGCACCTACAAACTCAACGTCAAGATCCTTGTAGCGAAAGTGTGCGGTCCCGAAATTTTTGAAAACACTTACCTTTTTTACATGTAGAATTTTCGCGATTGCTTCAGCGAAATGTGGACCATCACCAAGAACCAGTATGTCTATGTCTTTTGATGGACGTTCCATAATCAGGTCGCGAACGAATCCACCGATGACATAAGCATCTAGGCCATGTTCGGTTGCATACTGTGATACAACTTTAAAAACAGGATGTTTTAATTTATCTGCGTAGTTCGTTGACATGGGGGGCAAAGGTACAACGAAAGAACTGAATAGCGTTAATTGCTATGCGAAATCCTCATCGTCTTCCTCTTCGGAATCACCGTCTTCCTCACCTTTTTTAAAGGAGAATAAGTCTTCACCCTCATCAAAATCATCGTCGTCGTTAAAAAAACGGGGTGCTTTCCCACTTTTTTTGTAGGCATCCATTTTAGGTTTCTTAGAACGATTGTCAGAATCGGATTCACCAGGTTTCCGGTCCTTGTTGACCTTTTTTCTTGGTTCGATTTTCAACGAGTCTATCGGAGGAGTAGTTCCTGGACTGTCAGAGCCAATTGCTGTACTTGGTCTGGGGTAATCACCTCGGGGAGTTGATGGACGTTGGAAATCATTCCCGGGACGTGGATTGTTGTTTGGACGAGTGTCCCCACGTTGCTCGGCTTCTTTGACAGCGATGTCTCGGCCATTAATCATGTGCCCATTTAAGGCGTTGATGGCGTTCTCAGCCTCCACAGGATCAGTCATCTCAACAAAGGCAAAACCTCTTGATTTACCTGTTTCTCTGTCTGTAGCGACATTCACTTTGAGTACGCTACCATGTTGTTCAAACAATTGTCTTAATTGTTCATTGGTCACTCCAAAATCTAATTTGGCAACAAAAATACTGGTCATAAATAATTAAAAAGCAAAGATTTTACTTGTGTTTACTAGGATTTAACACTTCGAAATTAGGCTAAATATTTAAAAATACCTCATAGTTTCCTAAAAAAGATGTGAATATTTAAAATATTTTGTGGAAAAAATGTAAATATAGCCAATAATTAGCAGTGAATAAAGCGATTTTTATCAGAAAACGGCAAAATTTTCTCGTCTATATACTCCAGATTAAATAAGTTAACTATCAGTTAAAGAGAAAGATAGAAATAAATGGGGCGGCTTGTTCAAAAAAAAATATTCAATTCACCCAAAAAAATTTTAAGAATTATTAAGGTTTCCCTAATTTTGAACCTCTTAACAAGATATGGACCATTTAGTTATCACTCAAACAGAACGAACACCTCTTATTTCTTTACTTTCAAATGGATTGTTGGAAATCAGCGGAAAATCGATAGACGAAGATTCTCAAGAATTTTGGCAGCCAGTAATTTCTTGGGTGAAAACGTACAGTCTTAAACCCTCCACAAAGACCTGTTTGAATCTGTATATAGAATCCCTAGACACAAGTTCTTCTACGTCACTTATCGAATTACTTTATCTGTTAAAAGACTTAATGTCGGAGGGTAATGAGGTACATGTGCATTGGAACTATGAGGAGAATGACTTGGATATGTTAGCATTAGGGAAGGACATGGAACAACAAGCGCAAATGGGATTTGAATTTGATGTCCTAAAACCTTTTCCACTCTCATAATACGTACGTCAGCATGAAAATTGCTATTTTTGTACATGCGTTTAATCAAACAAATTCCACACGAACGATTTTTAATTCAACTTCATTCGTATAACGGTAAGTTCATTTTATCGATTTCATTAGATCAATATGAACAGTCTTTCAAGGTTTCCGAAACGGAATTTCCGCAAATCGATAAAATTGAAGCGCTTATTCAAGAATCCTTTTTAACTAAATGTATCCACCGCTTCGTAGAAATGAGAAGTGATTGGATGGAAATAATTCAACAAAAATCTTAATATGAAATCATTATTATTTATTGCTACAGCGATCATTGGAATGATGTTTTTTACCTCATGTGGTGAGAAACCTGCTCCAAAAAAAGATACTATGCCAAAAGTTGAAGCACGTTCCTTAGGTGGATTAAAAATCGCTTATTACTCCAATGATAGCATCAAAGCTAATTTCGCGTTTTTCGTAAAAGAAGAAGGAATGATCAAAAGGAAACAAAAAGCTTTCGAATCTGAGGTAGGACGTCGAACCAAAGCATATGAAGCCTTCATTACGAAAAAAGACGCAGAGGCACGTGGTGGACTTTTATCTCAAAATGAGATTGCCCAAGTACAGCAGAGAGCGCAGGAAATGCAGAATCAAATTATGCAATACCAACAAAGCGAAGGAGCAAAAATTGAGGAGCAGGCGATGAAATCTTTGGAGGCTGTCAATAAAAAAATTGAAGCTATGGGTAAGAAATATTGTGAAAAACATCACATCGATATATTATTAATGCACGGAGAAGGTGGACAAATAAATTTCATACATCAAAATATGGATGTGACTACGGAATTTGTCAACTTCTTAAATGAGAATCAGGCACAAATCGAAAAGGAATTAAACTAATATGCGTCCAACAGAATCAAAGAAAACAGAAAATGTTGCTGAATACATTTTGTATTTGTTTCAAATAGAGGATTTAGTTCGCTCGTTAAATTTGGATATTGAATTAATAAAATCTCAAGTACTTGAACCAGCTATTCGCGATGAGTTTCAATTAAATGAACAGATTTCATGGTATCAAAATGTGGTTCGTGAAATGAATATGAAGGGACTAGAAAAAGAAGGTCACATCGATGAAGTTCAAGAAATATTGGTTGAATTAACCTATCTGCACAACAGTTTATTGAGCATCATGAATGATGAAAAATACAAATCCTTATGCGAGAATGCGCATGATGCCTTGGAGGAATTCAAGCAAAAATCTAACATGGCACAACGTCAAGATGTTGAATTATTAATGCATGCCATGTTCATGAAATTACAATTGAAAATGCGTCAAAAGGAAATCAGTGCTGAGACTGAAGCTGCTTTTGACCTCATGCGCATTCAACTTGCCTATTTGGCTCGTGAATACCAGCGTATGAAATCAGGTGATTGGGATTACCTCAATAATTAATTATTTACAGGAATCTGCTCTAGCTCGATTAATTGCTGGTTTTCTTGATCAACTTCGAAATGGGCGTGTGTTAAGCCATTAGTAAGAACAATGAATTTTCCTTGCATTTCTTTGTGATACGTTAAAGCTTGGTACAAAGTGTCTCTTGAAATCTTGATTTGAGGAGCTTTGCATTCCACCAAAATATAGGGATGAAATTCAGCGTTATAAACAACAATATCCCAGCGCTTGGTTAAACCAGCATACTGAATGGATTTTTCAACAGCAATAAGAGAAAGTGGAAAGCTGAGCTGATTCGAAAGAAATGCAATGTAGTGTTGACGCACCCATTCTTCTGGAGTTAAGCGTATTTTTTTTCGTCGAATCAGACAGGTAACAAAAACCTCACCGTCCTTTCGACTTAAGTTCAAATTTGTCTGAGGTAAATTTAGCGGGATAATTGGATTCATTACATCCCTGGTAGTAGCAAATGAATGTCCTTGTACTTTAAATCAAATACTTTCCCAAGCACCTCATTCGTTAAAATACCATTATACATATAGACGCCATTACGGAATCCACTGTGTGTTCGAATTAAATCATTGACACCTCCTTTTTCACCCATTTCGAGTATCATCGGTGAAAAAGTATTCGACAAGGCAAAAGAAGCCGTTCTAGATACACGGGAAGCAATGTTTGGCACACAATAGTGGACAACACCATGTTTGATGAATGTCGGATCAATGTGGTTCGTTACACGTGAAGTTTCAAAACACCCTCCTTGATCAATGCTCACATCGACCAATACAGAACCGGTTTTCATGCCTTCGATCATTTCTTCACTCACCACACAGGGTGTTCGTCCGACAGGTGAACGAAGGGCTCCAATCACGACATCTGCTCGACGTATTGCTTTTGCCAATACTTTCGGTTGAATAATCGATGTATAGACGCGTAAACTCAAGTCGTTTTGCAAACGACGAAGGCGAGTCAATGAATTATCAAACACTTTGACAGATGCTCCGAGACCAAGAGCTGCACGTGTAGCAAACTCACCTACGGTTCCAGCTCCAATCACAACAACTTCTGTTGGTTGAACTCCAGCAATTCCACCAAGCATCATTCCTTTTCCATGAGAGAAAGAGGAAAGTAATTCCCCAGCCACCAAAATGGAAGTAGTTCCAGCAATTTCTCCCATGGTGCGAACAATGGAAAAGACGCCTTCTTCATCCTGAATATAGTCCCACGCAATAGCGGTTACTTTTTTTGCCGTCAATTTTTGAAGGATCTCCTTTGGTTGTGTTGAAATCTGTAAGGCTGAAATGAAGGTTTGATTTCCGATCATCAATTCAACTTCTTCCTCAGAAGGTGGCGCAACTTTTAAAATGATATCGCAGCTATAAATGGATTTTCGATCGTAAACGATTTGAGCACCTGCTTCACTGTATTCATTATCGGTGAAGTTTGAACCTTCTCCCGCTTTCGTTTCCATTAATACTTGGTGTCCATTAGAAACAAGTAAGGTCACTGCCTCTGGAACCAATGCAACGCGACGTTCTTGAAAAGAAGTTTCTTTGGGAATCCCGATAAATAAATTCCCTTTTTTCTTGCGCACTTCCAGCATTTCTTCTTTTGGAAGTAGGCTTCCTTTTTGGATCAGCGATTTTAGTAATACAGGATCAGTTATCATAATTTAGGACGATTTCTCTTAGTTCACCTTCAGGTTCACAACGAATATACAGCCAATTCGCGTGTTCCGGAAGTATTTTTTCAATTTTATCTGGCCATTCGACAAAGAAGTACGCATTTTCTTCAAATAATTCACCTAAGCCGAGTTGATCAAGATCACGCTCATTTTCAATGCGGTAACAATCCAAGTGGTATATTTTTGTCCCCGTGTTGTTCAAATACTCATGAACAATAGCGTAGGTAGGCGATCCATGCGGATGTTCAATACCTAAAGCACGAAGCAGTTGTTGGACAAAAGTTGTTTTTCCTGCGCCCATTTCCCCTTGAATGGCAATAAAACTTGGTTTGGAAATGAGACTAATCAATTCATCAGCGACGCTAAATAGAGATTCCAGCGATCGGTTTTCCCAACGTTTAGTTTGGCCTTTTTGCATCGAAGGATTCAATTTTTCCATTTTTCCATGTGCACAGTTCAAGTTGACTTCCATCAAAGCGAGCAAATGTCTGTGCGTATAGCCATTCTCCTGTATTGATGTAAACAGCGCCCTCAATAGCTAATTCTAATGGCAAATGTCTATGGCCGAATATATAGTAGTCCTGTGGATTAGATTTTTGATTTCCCAGCGCAAAGTGATAAAGCCATTCTTTTTCTTTGCCGGAATAGATCATGTCTTTGGACATCCCACTTTTTCTACTACTCCTTGAAAAATAATTCGCCAAGGTGAGTCCAAAATTTGGATGAATACGCGCAAAAGCCCATTGACATATAGGATTTCGAAAGACACGTTTGATGAATTTATAACGATAGTCACCTGGACCTAGTCCATCTCCATGTGCAACAAAAAACCGTTTGCCGTTTTTTTCGAAGCAAAATTCATCTGAATGCAATTGGACACCGAGTTCTTCTTGAAAGTAATGAAACATCCACATATCATGGTTTCCTTTGAAGAAGTGAATAGGAATTCCTTGTTCAACAAGGGAAGCAATTTTAGCTTGAAGTCGAACGAAACCCTTTGGAATAACCGTTTTATATTCAAACCAAAAATCGAAGATGTCACCAATTAAAAATACTTCATCAGCATCTTTTTGAATGCAGTCTAACCATTCGATGAGGTCTTTTTCCCGCTGACGACTTGTTGCTAAATCCGGAGAGCCCAGATGAAAGTCTGAGGCGAAATAAGTGTATTTAGCGTTTTTAGTCATTAATGTCCAAATATGCGTTTTAATTCCTCTTCCAATGCTGGTCCTCGCAGATTTGTTTTAATGATACGGCCTTCTCTGTCAATAAGTACCGTAAATGGAACACTTGAAACTTTATAAATTTGCGCAACCTTGCTATTCCAACCTCCTAAATCACTGATATGATTCGGCCAAGATAAATGATCTTGTTCGATGGCATTGATCCATTTTTGCGCATCTGTATCTAGTGAAACACTCACAATGGTAAATCCATCATTCTTGTATTTTTCATAAGTTTGAACAACATTCGGATTTTCCCTACGGCAAGGTCCACACCACGAAGCCCAGAAATCTATTAGGACAATCTGTCCGCGTAAATCAGAGAGTTTCATGGATTTCTTTTGGTCTGTTTTTAATTCTGAAAAGTCTGGAGCTATTTTACCAGGTGCTAAAAAATTGGCGTCGTCGATTTTCTTTTTAATTAGATTGAAGTTAGAATAAAAGGTTTGAACCGTAGGGCTTTCTGGAAACACGGAGTACAATTGATTCAATACATTTTCGTAGGACTTCATATCTTGTTCAGCGTTCATGTTTGCTAAAGCAAGAATTAATACGGGTGAATTTGCATTTGCGCCAATAAATCCTTGAAGTTCGCTATTGAATTTTTGAAATTCTTGTGTCATATAGTCGTTAACAACTTGCTCCCTTGATGGATCTGCTTTGATTGCCGTTAAAGCGGAGTCGCTTTTTACATTCCATTTTTCTGAAATATGAGAAAAGTCGTTCATTGCCTTGGACTCATCGGAACCAACGAAATTGCAAAATTCCTTTAACTTCGAACCGTCTCCATACACTTTGATATCACTGTTGTTTTTTAAAATGAGGTGAATATTTTCCGTTCCAACCCGCAGGTAATAATAATCTGGATTTGGCAATGAAATATTGAATTGGAAATTCCCTTTTTTATCTAGGGCTGTTGACGCAAAATCCTTATATATAGCGCCATAGTTTTGAGATATGTAGACGGAATCAACCGTGGTTTTAAAAAACATACCCGAAATTTTTACGTGTATTTCGTTTTGAGCAAATGATCCCAATGGAAGGACAAAAAGCAAGATTAGGCTTAAATTTCTCATTTTAATAGTTCAGATAATTTTTCTTCTAATTTTTCTCCACGAAGGTTTTTACCGATGATTTTTCCTTCTCGGTTTAGCAACAAGGTAAAGGGTATTCCATCGAGGCCATAGGTGGTAACAAGAGGTGATTTCCATCCTAGTAAGTCTGATACATGGCTTGCCCATTCTAACTTATCTTTTTGAATGGCTTCTTTCCAACTCGCTGCATTTTCATCTAGCGACACGGAAAACACAGTAAATCCTTTACTTTTGAATTTTTGGTACATCCTTAGCACATTCGGGTTTTCTTGTCTACATGGTCCGCACCAAGAAGCCCAGAAATCAATTAAAACGATTTTCCCTTTTAAATCCGAAAGTTTCATCAGTTGTCCTGCTGGATTTGTCAAAGCAATTTCTGGAGCCGAAACAGTGCCATTTACGGATGCGGCAAATTCATAATAGGCATTTTCGATTTGGGAATATTGATTTCTAAACGTTTCTGCAGCGGGTTGTCCGGCATATTTATCCTCAAAAGCCTCTGTAACTTTTCGAAGGGCATCTAAATTCGATGGATCCCAATCATCAAAACTAACACTTGGTAATAAGTCCATCGAAAGAATGATATTATAGGCATTACTCGGATCCTTCAACATACACGTTCTTGAAAAGGATTCCATGTGACTTTTCGCTTGAAGAAACAAGGCGGAGACTTCTTCCTTACTTCTGTTTTCGTCATTTAACTGCAACTGTGCTTGGGTCTGTTGAAATTGGTCGAATTCACTTAAATAACGGTTCATCGTTTTACTCCAGCTGGTTCCGGATGCATTGGGCTTAGAAACAAAGTTTTCTATCGATGTACTTATTTTTAGGTGGTCTCCTGGGATTAACGTAATGGGAATTAAACTATTTTTCTCATCACTCAATCTGAGGAAATAGTAACCTAAGCCAGGAATGTTTCCTTTGATATCAAAGGTTCCATCTTCGTTTATTTGTCCCTCTGCTACAGGAATCGTACCCTGGTCACTCGGCGCTTCAATAAACATCGTCAATCCAGAAACTTCCGTGATTTTACCTGAAATCTCAAAGTTTGCCTCGAGCCCACCTGTTTCAATGTGTGTTTGTTGTTGTTTATTATACAAAACAATTCCAGCCACCAAAGCGATGAAGGAGCCAATGATAAGCCACGTTTTATGTTTAATTACCCATTCCTTCATGCGTCTAGCATTTTACGTAATAAGCCATTTGCCAATTTTGGATCCGCTTTTCCTTGCGAGACTTTCATCAATTGTCCCATAAAGAAACCGGTTAATTGTTTTTCTCCTCCTCTGTATCGAGCAACTTCGTCTGGATTTAATTCAAACACTTTCAAGATGAATCCTTTCAAGGCATCTTCATCAGAATTTTGAATCAAATTCAATCGTTCAGCTATTTGTAGTGGTGTTTCATTCGACTCGAACAAGGCAGGGAAAATGCTCTGTGATGCAACCGTAGACGAGACTTTTCCTTCTTCGATAAGGTGAATAAGCTCGGCGATGACCAATGGTTTAAGCGGGAATTGATCCATGTCAATTCCGTATTCGTTCAAGTAGGATTTGATGTCTCCCATCAACCAATTGGCTGCTGACTTGAAATTTTTGGTATGTCCTAAGATGGATTCATAATAAAGGGCGATGCCTTTGGTGTCTGTGATGTTGTAAGCATCGTATTCTGACAATCCGTATTCTTTCGTGTAGCGTTGAAAAAGCGCACGTGGCAAAGCAGGCATATCCGCTGCAACAGCTTGAATTTGATCTAGTGTCACGGAAATTGGGGGCATATCCGGTTCTGGGAAATAACGGTAGTCATTCGCTGCTTCTTTAGAACGCATGGAAATAGTAATTCCTTTCAGTGCATCAAATCCTCTTGTTTCTTGTGAAAGAGACCCCCCGTTTTCGAGAACCTCAATTTGACGTAGGACTTCAAATTCGATGGCGCGTTGTACATTTCGAATGGAGTTCATGTTTTTCACTTCCACTTTTGTGCCAAATTCCGGAGCACCTAAGAGTCTAACGGAAACATTCGCATCACAGCGCAAAGATCCTTCTTCCATGTTTCCATCACAGATGTCTAGGTAACGAACAAGTTTTCGTACTTCTGTTAAATAATGATAAGCTTCCATGGAGGAGCGCATATCTGGCTCGGAAACAATTTCAAGTAGGGGAGTTCCTGCACGGTTCAAATCCACCAATGTATCATAAACATCTACATCGTGGATGCTTTTCCCGGCATCTTCTTCCATGTGAATTCTGGTTAATCCGATGGATTTTTCCGTTCCATCATCCGTACGAATTACGATAGTACCACCGGTGCAAATAGGCGTTGTATCTTGAGTAATTTGATATCCTTTCGGTAAATCTGGATAAAAATAGTTTTTCCGCGCAAAGTGTTGTGCTGGTGCGATGTGCGCATCGCAAGCGATACCAAGTTTAATCGCAAATTCAATGGTCTTCTTATTCATCACAGGCAAAGTACCGGGATGTCCAAGTGTTACCACGCTAATATTTGAATTTGGAGCTGATCCATATTCGTTGACGTCGTTTGAATATGCTTTTGTTTTCGTCAACATTTGCGCATGGACTTCCAGTCCAATTACTACCTCGTATTTATCGCGAATGGATGCTTCCATATTATATGCGTGAAATTAGTTCTTTCATGATTTGCGTCATTTTCGGCTCTTGTCTACTTGCCACTTCAATGACGTCTTGAACGCTTACTTTTTTGATTTTCCCTGGTACACCTAAATCGGTGATGATGGAAATCGCAAAGCATGGAATGTTCATGTGTCGAGCCACAATGACTTCCGGAACGGTTGACATTCCAACAGCATCAGCGCCAATAACGCGAACGTATTTATATTCTGAAGGCGTTTCTAAGGTTGGACCAGTAAGACCAGCATAACATCCAACAGATACTTTGATTGACATTTCTTCGGCAATAGTTTGAGCCATGGCAATCATGGATTCATCGTAGGAATCACTCATATCCGGGAAACGTGGACCTAATTCATCAATGTTTTTTCCGATTAATGGATTTCCTGGGAACAAATTTATGTGATCATTCATAATCATGATTTCACCTACGGAAAAATCTGGATTCACACCGCCGGAAGCATTAC
Organism: Chryseobacterium gleum; assembly: GCA_945860065.1. GTDB lineage: Bacteria > Bacteroidota > Bacteroidia > Flavobacteriales_D > Crocinitomicaceae > UBA952. The sequence continues at coordinate 19,737 of CAMAPI010000031.1, forward strand.
TAACGAATAAACGCTCGATTCCCAACAATTTCATCACGCGAACCGGGAAGGTTACTTGTTGTAAGGTATAGCCTTCATAGTAATGAAAACGTCCTTGCATCGCTACAACATTTTTGCCGCCTAAACGTCCAAAAATCAGTTTTCCAGAATGACTTTCAACGGTTGAAACAGGGAAATTTGGAATGATTTCGTATGGTATTTCATCGGTGATTTCGATTTCCTTCACGAGTCCACCTAATCCAGTTCCTAAAATGATACCAATTGTTGGTTGGATATTTGTTTTGGCTTGTATAAATGCCGCTGTTTCTTTAATTGCCTCTAACATAATCTTTTAACATCGAATTAAACGTTTCTTCTTCCTCAAATTTTACGCTGATCGGAAGCACATACCAAGGATAGTCACGAAGGTCGCTTTCCGAGAGTAGTTCCTTGATTTTCACCAAGTCCTTTTCGGTAGTCACGATGGCCATTTCCTTGTTTGCAAAGGTATCAAATTTTCTGTGAATTTCTTGGATATCCGCCCGTGTAAACGCATGGTGATCTGCAAATTTCATTTCTTCCACCTCATGTGTTTGCTTCAAGTGATTCTTTAAATGTGTTGTCGATGAAATTCCAGTCACTAAAAAGATTGCATTCATGCTACTTTGTTGTTCTCCTATGGCTTGAAAATCATCGTAAACAATCCGAGAGAAGAACACGGGTTTTTGAAAGATTTCATAGCGTTTTCTGTGCGCATCCATTTCTTCTATCGTCAGATTCGGACATTTGGTCAGAACGATTGCGTCTGCGCGTTTAGCACCCGAAATTGATTCCCTCAGGTTTCCAGAGGGTAGATGATAATCATCTAAAAATTGATCGTGATATGGAGTGAGCAACAGTTGGAGTCCAGGAATTACGTAGCGATGTTGAAAGGCGTCATCTAGAATGATAAGCGCCGAAGGATTCAAAGCTTTCATCTTCACCACCGCTTCTTTTCTTTTTTCGCCGACAAATACTTCGGTTTTTGGTGCATATTTTTGAGAATAGAACAAGGGTTCATCACCAACGGTTTGCGCATTATCCGATGCATGAACTTGACGAAATCCTTTTGATTTTCTTCCGTATCCGCGACTTAAAATTTGAATGGAATTTCCCGATTGCAAGAGACTAGTCAAGTAAACAACCATCGGGGTTTTCCCGGATCCCCCAGCGGATAAATTACCCACGGAAATGGATTTCCCAGGAATAATGGTAGACTTTAGTAAGCCAACATCGAACAGGAGATTCCGTGTATAAGTGATGAGCCAATATAAAATCGTAAATGGAAGTAGTCCGATTTTTCTCATCCTCAAAGATATGTTTTATTGATTGTGATAGTCCGAAAATGCTTGTTCGTTATCAAAATAAAAAATTCGAATTAACGCGGTATCATTTAAAAAGTCAATTTTACCTATTTCCACACGATTGATGGATAAACCAGTTCGTTTCTCCAAATCCGCCTTCATCTCGTCGTATTTTTCAGGCGTTATCAAATCGATTCGCTCGTAGTTGATGGTCTTGCGCGTTTCGTGCTTCATCAACCAAAGGTTCTCCAAAATGAAGGTCAGTAAAACCACCGACACGTTGATGACAGCGACTTCTGAAACACTCAATTCATTGGATGCTAAGGCATTGACTACGCTGATTCCGATGATCATAAAGAGGTAAGTCATTTCTTTGATTTCAATCGCATCCGTTCGATAGCGGATGATTCCAAAAATGGCAAATAAACCGAGTCCCATTCCGGTGTCAATGTCCATTTGCATCAATCCAAAACACAGGAAAAAGGTAATGGTTCCAATCAAATAATAGGTAAATAAATAATCCTTTCTTTGGGTCTTCGGATAATACAAAAAGCGAATTAATATGGTTAGAAATAACAAGTTGATTCCTAAACGAACGAGTAACACATAGAAGTCATCACTGAACCATGTTAGTGCAGAACTGCTCAGTGCAGCTTTTTTCAAGGGGAGAAGTAAGGAATTAAATAGCATCATGATTTATTTTTTTTAAATAAAGTAATTTTTTTTTGAAACGGTTGAATTTTAATTTTTCCTCGCCATAGATCTCAACGGAACCTAAGCAGTATTTACTTAATCGATATGGACGAATTTGACGGTTCTTCATTAATTGGTAAAACGAAGAATTTCGATCTAAATCCTCTTGTTTTAACTCGGCAATTACCAATTGGTTAAACGTTTTTTTTACCCCATCTTTTTCAAACAGTATGTTGAAGTCAAATGTAATTCGTTCGATAGCTGTTTTGGATACCAAAGTGATGCGCTGAAACGAATTCCACATCGTTGGAACTAAGTTTTTATCTGCACTTAGTTCTTTTTGCACAAAAGCTAAATCACTTTCGGGCAGCACTTCATTAAATTGATCAGTAGCAATCCGTTTTTTGTCAGTTCGTCCTTTAAACTTGTGTTTTACCTCCAAAAAGTACAGATCTGATTCAACATATTTTCGAATACGGACCTTAAATCGATTTCCTTTGCCATTGTGGTGATCTTTGAAAAAAGAAAAGCGATCATCATCGAAATACAGACTTTCGTAATGTGGGGCATTTGTCCCTTCAATGGTTAAAATTCGGTAGTGATTCGCTAATAAAGGAAGGAGCAAAGTTAGCTCGCTCATCGGAAATGCAAATTTTGTATCTATGCGGTCCATCAACTTCACACCGTCCATTTCTTGCAAAGTGATTGGCTCAAAAGCGTTAAGTAATGAGTTAATTTCGTTCATAGATATTAAGTCAAAGTTAACAAAATTTGTATCCCCTCTCCATTCTTGGACAACTATTTGTCTTAATACTTGTATGTGCGTTGAATAGTTTTTCTCGTTTCATTACTTTTGTTCTATGAATAAAAAGATCCTCTTATTAGGTTCAGGTGAACTTGGAAAAGAATTCGTCATCGCCTGTCAGCGTTATGGTCAACACGTGATTGCGGTAGATAGTTACATTGGTGCTCCTGCCATGCAAGTTGCGGATGACTGCGAAGTCATCAACATGTTGGACGGTGCGGAACTAGATCGCATTGTAGCGAAGCATCAACCAGACCTCATCGTTCCCGAAATAGAAGCGATTCGAACCGAACGTTTTTACGATTATGAAGAACAAGGAATTCAAGTGGTTCCAAGTGCGAAAGCGGCAAATTTTACGATGAATCGCAAAGCGATTCGCGATTTAGCAGCAAAGGACCTCGGCGTGAGAACGGCAACCTATCGCTATGCAACGAGTTACGAGGAATTAGTTGCTGGTGTTGATGTTTGTGGTATCCCCTGTGTTGTAAAACCTTTAATGTCTAGTTCTGGAAAAGGTCAATCGGTTATTAAGTCAAGCGACGATATTCAAAAAGCATGGGATTATGCCATGGAAGGATCTCGCGGTGACTTGAAAGAAGTAATCGTAGAAGGATTCATTGATTTCGATTATGAAA
>CAMAPI010000032.1 GCA_945860065.1 Chryseobacterium gleum
GTGATTTACTCGGTTATGGAAGTTCGACGAATCCAGCGGTTGGAATCAGCAATTATTACACGGACTACACCGCGGGACAAACAAACGTCTCCTCCATTAACGAAGGGAAATTATACAATTGTGTAGTCACTGGAAATCTGACAACAGAATTCGCCATGGATACGATTCAAATGTCCGGGGTGGTGCTCAACTTCGACTTTAAAAATACCGTCCTTCGTTCAGAGCAAGTTTACACGGACTCCTTTTACGATGCGAGTGTGATTTGGAATGGCAACGCTCTTTTCACTAATCCAACAGAGTTTGATTTCACATTTGGCGTGAATTCAGTGCTCCATGAAAATGGAATTACAAGCTCCGTGGTGTCAGATATTCTTGGGAATCCAAGAAATAATCCACCTGATATAGGAGCGATTGAACTGAACTAAAAAATATAAACAAAAAAAATGCGAATGAATTTCATCCGCATTTTTTTTTAATGTTCTTTTGGATTATGCGTTCGCAATCATGTTATCCATTACTTCCATTACGCTTTTCACTGCTTCCGCTGACTCTTCTAAAAGAGCACGTTCAGCATCGTTCAATTGCAATTCGATGATTTTCTCGATTCCGTTTTTACCAAGTACGACTGGTACTCCAAGGTAGATATTGTTCATTCCATACTCACCTTGTAACCAAGCACAAACTGGGAAAATACGTTTTTGGTCACGAACAATTGCTTCTACCATTTGAGCGGCAGCAGCACCTGGAGCGTACCAAGCTGAAGTTCCCAATAATTTTACGATTTCACCACCACCAAATTTCGTGCGTTCAATGATTTCGTTCAATTTGGATTCTTCGATTAATTCTGTTACTGGAATTCCACCTACTGTTGTATAACGAGGAAGAGGAACCATTGTGTCTCCGTGTCCGCCCATCAATACCGCCTGAATATCTTTAGGTGAAACATTCAATTCTGTTGCCAAGAATGCGCGGTAGCGAGCTGTATCAAGTACCCCTGCCATTCCGAACACTTTACTAGGATCTGTTTTTGCATTTAAAAATGCACAATACGTCATGACATCTAAAGGATTAGAAACAACAATGATGATTGCATTGGGCGAATACTTCACGATGTTCTCAGTCACGGTCTTAACAATACCAGCATTGGTAGCAATAAGGTCGTCACGAGACATTCCTGGTTTTCTTGGCAAACCAGAAGTGATGACTACCACATCAGAATCCGCCGTTTTCGCGTAATCATTAGTTGATCCAATCGTTCGAGAATCATATAAATTAATGGGAGAAGTTTGCCAAATATCAAGCGCTTTGCCTTCAGCAAATCCCTCTTTAATATCTAGTAAAACAATTTCGTTAGCGATTTCTCTTTGCGCTAACACATCTGCACAGGTTGCACCTACGTTACCTGCCCCTACTACGGTTACTTTCATTTGATCTATGTATTAGTTCGTCTTTGCTAAATAGCGACACGAATTTAGTGAATTTGAGGAAAATTTTGTTTTTTTGGACGTATTTTTCATTTTTATTTATTTCAAGAGGCAACCGACGTACCTTCGTGACGTTTTAAAATTGTTGAAAATTGGAGAACCAGAATCATTTAAGAGAAATTGTGGAGGGATGCATCCGCGGCGAACGACGTTCGCAGGAAGCGTTATTTAAACAATTTTATGGGAAAATGATGGTGGTGTGTTTGCGTTACATGACGGATCGCGACACAGCGCAAGAGATTCTCCAAGAGGCATTTTTAAAGGTCTTTGATAAATTGGAAGTTTTTGATTTTAAAGGTTCATTAGAAGGATGGGTCCGTCGAATTGTAGCGAATACAGCGATAGATGCCCTTCGAAAAGCCAAAAGAAATCCCTTTTTGAGTGATCGGGATACAGACTTTAAGCAAGCCGGTAGAGATGAGTTAGTCGAGCGTGAAGAACTTGACTTGATTGACCTCAAAGCTGAATTAGCGATGGGTGCAATTGCGAAACTCTCTCCTGCATACCGAACAGTGTTTAACTTATTTGTTTTGGAAGATTACACGCACAAAGAGATTGCCGAACTACTCGGTATTAATGAAGGAACATCGAAATCCAATTTAGCGAAGGCAAAAATGAACCTTCAACGTATATTAAATGAGAAATTCATACACATCGACAAATGAAAGATGGTTTAGAAAATAGTTTTAAAAAGGCCTTGAATGACTTCGAGCTTCCCTACGATGCGCAAGCATGGGAGTCCTTAAGTCAAAAGTTAAGTCCGAAACGCTGGTATCAATTTACGAGCGTAAAATGGTCTGCTGCGCTTATTTTAGTTGCTGGACTCACATCCTTGTTTGTCCTTCAAAACTCCGAAGCGAAAAAACAAAAAGAACTTCTTGCAAAAACGAATCAAAAAGAAACGACTTCTTCTGCTACAAAAATAGAAATTGAGCAGCAGACACCACATTCCATTCAGAAAAATTTAGCGCAAGTAAACGTGAGGTCAGTAGTTCCAGAAATGGTAATGAATGCTCCATTAAGCGATGCTATTTCTGAGCTTCTTCCCCATTCGATACCACCAATTTTCAATCAAATGGATGTGCTAGGTTCAACAGATCAAGCAATTGATTATCAAGAACCAACGCCTTCTTACAACGGAGGAATTGCAATCATCGATTTCAAAAACAGATGTCAAGGTGAAACGTTGCAATTAGAAGCGGATAAACGCCATGAACGAATGATTAGTTATGCAGGAAAAGAACTTCACTTTTCGAACAACGAAGCCATTTCATTGAAATTAACGGAAGCCGGTAAAGTAACATTAACAGCGAATACGGGTCCATACGGACAATTTGAGGAATTTGGAAGTTTTGACGTAAGCGCAACTCCTACCTTAAATATCAACACTGATCGCACCTTGAATTACGAAGATGGATTACCAAAAATGAGCATCCAAGCAGAGTCTAATGAAGGACAAATAACTTGGCATTCGACGAATATCCTCCATACAAATACTGGCAAGAATGTGGAATTATTAGCGTTCAACAAAGGCTATGCGATTGTTGAAGTCCAAGCAACTGCAAGTAACGGCTGTTCCGCAAAAGAAAAGGAAATGATTCAGATTCCGTCGGACTACAATCTCCTTGCTGTTAATGCGTTTAATCCACAGTCACAAGATAGCCGCAACAGTACGTTTATGCCGTATGCATTGACTATTCGTCAAACACCGTTTAAATTAATCGTTTTAGATCCAGATAACGGAGGACTTATCTTTGAAACAACAGACGCAGACAATGCGTGGGATGGAATTGACCGTCGAGATGGCAAGCTTGTCCCTGGAAATAAAGCATACATTTGGAAAGTTGCGCTGCAACATCCTGTTGCTGGAGAGAAAGGCGAATACCGTGGGACAATTGTCCGAATGTAAAAAAAACGGTTAAGATCGAATTCTAGGGGAAAATTCCCATGGATTATCGTTATTTTTGCAAGTAACGATGCGAAAAAATACTCCATATCTTCTGCTTGATGTAGCTCCTCGAAATGGGGCTAAATCGAAATACTCAACAACTTTTAGTCTATGAGTATTATCCACCTACTTCCAGAACACATTGCCAATCAAATTGCTGCTGGTGAAGTTATTCAACGTCCAGCCTCAGTCGTAAAGGAGTTAATGGAAAATGCCATTGATGCCAAAGCGAAATCCGTTCAGTTGAATATCAAGGATGCCGGAAAAACATTAGTTCAGGTGGTGGATGATGGGGATGGCATGACACCAGAGGACGCTGTAAAATGTTTTCAGCGCCACGCTACAAGTAAATTAAAAAGTGCGGAGGACTTATTTCGGCTTCAAACCAAAGGATTTAGAGGGGAAGCGTTGGCTTCCATTGCCTCGATTTCTCATGTGAGTATGCGCACAAAGAAAAACGATGCGGAAACGGGTACTCATATTGAAGTAGAAGGGAATACCATCAAAACCAATGAACAAGTTGTGTGTTCAACCGGGACAATTTTCGAGGTGAAAAATCTTTTTTTCAATGTCCCAGCAAGAAGAAATTTCCTGAAATCCGAAAGCATTGAATTCGGACACATTCGCGATGAATTTGAGCGTGTTGCATTGGCTCATCCGGATATTAAATTTAGTTTACACCATAACGGACAAGAAATATATCAACTACAAGCCGGTGTACTTCGCATGCGGGTGGCTAGTATTTTCGGAAGGAATAGCAACGAACGACTCGTGCCGATTGAAGAACAAACAAACATCGTTTCCATCAAAGGATTTCTAGGAAAACCAGATACCGCGAAAAAAACGAGAGGAGAGCAATTTTTCTTTGTGAATGACCGCTTTTTTAAGGATTCCTATTTTCATCATGCCATAACAAAAGCTTTTGATGGTATGATTAGCGAAAAACATTACCCAAGTTATTGCATTTATTTGGATGTTGACCCAGCAAAAATTGATGTCAATATCCACCCAACAAAAACCGAAGTCAAATTCGAAGAAGATCGTTTCATTTACTCCATTCTCTTGAGTAGTGTCCGTCAAGCTCTTGGAAAATACAACATCTTCCCTACCCTCGATTTTGAGACTGAAACAAGTTTTGACGTCCCAAGTTCCTTTCGAAAAATGGAGCCTATTGAACCTCAAATCACTGTCGACCCAAGTTTTAATCCATTTCATACCCAGAAAAATACTACTGGATCAAGCGGCAATGGGTTTTCAAAGGCCTTGAAAAATGAAGGATTTGGACAAGCAATACCAAGTCCAACAGATTGGGAACAATTTTACCAAATCGATGAGGAGTCTACTTCAGATCATGGAATGATTTCTACGCAAACAATTGGATTTCAAGAAGAAAATGAAGTCGGAAATTTCTTAATTCACGACCGATACGTCTTTTCACCGACGAAGTCTGGACTTTTAGTGGTGGACGTCAAGCGTGCAAAATGGCGCATACTTTATACTCAATTAATTGGGAAATTTATTCATCAAGCATTAGAAAGCCAACAATTGCTTTTTCCAATGGAGAAAGAAGTTACCAAAATGGAAATGGATCTTTGGTTAAGCCATGAAAAGTTATTAAAGCAACTCGGATTTCACTGTGAGTATGATCAAGAAACCATTTTCATTCACGGAGTTCCAACGGTACTTCCTGAAAATAGTATTATTGACTGCATCGATTCCTTGCTTTCAGATTTACAAGACCGAGACATTGACCAAGGAGATGTGGCGCATCACCTCGTTCGAAGATTAACACAAAATGCTTCACGCGAAGCCGTTATTCGTCAACCAGAGGAAGCTCAAGCACTCATCGAAGCACTTTTTCAATGTGAAGAGCATACACTCGCGCCGAATGGAAAAAAAATCATGCATACGGTATTATTAACAGACATTGCTTCAAACTTTTAACTATGTTAAACAACCTTCCTCAAGTTACTAAGAACATCATCCTATTGAACATCATGTTCTTTTTGGCAACTTTGATTCTTCAAACGAAAGGAATAGACCTAACAGCAACATTGGGTGCGCATTATGTGAACTCGCCACTTTTTAAACCGTATCAAATTGTCACGCACTTTTTCATGCACGGTGGATTCTTTCATATTTTGTTTAACATGTACTTGTTTGCCATTTTGGGCGCTTATCTAGAACAGATTTGGGGTCCAAAACGATTTTTCATTTTCTATATGGCTACAGCGCTTGGTGCTTTTGCACTGTATAACGTGATGGGGGTTTATGAGATTCAACAACTGAAAGCATTGATTATTAAGGACGGATTCAATCTCAATGAAATCAATCAACTCATCGTCAATAACGACCGGAACGGACTCATGGCAACGAACAATCAGGCAGTCGTGAATTATGCGTCACAATCGTTCACGCCCATCGTTGGTGCATCTGGAGCAATATTCGGAGTGATGGCTGCATTTGCCATTCTTTTCCCAAACACAGAATTCAGGTTATACTTTGCGATTCCTGTCAAAGCGAAATATTTTGTGGCAGCCTACTTTTTAATCGAAGTATATCTATCTTTCCAAAACAATGCGAATGATAACACCGCACATTTAGCACATGTTGGAGGGGCTATTGTTGGTGCGATTATTGTCCTTTTTTGGAGAAAATCGGATCGTTCAAACTTTTGGTAATGCAAGGAAGAAATTTTATTGAGGAACTTAAATACCAGTTGCGTGCAGGGACAATGACCAATCGATTGATCATTGTGAATGTCTGTGTGTTTTTGGTCATTGTCCTCATTAAAAAGAGTTTTCTTCTATTCAATATCGATCCATTAATCAGTGATGAGTGGATTCATCAATTGCTCGATTTAAATAGTTCCCTGCCCGCATTTATTCGCGCTCCATGGGGACTTATTACCAGTATTTTTACACATGAGCAATTCGGACATCTTTTGTTCAATATGCTTTTTCTTTATTTTTCTGGACGTTTTTTCGAACAATATTTCAGTAGAAAGAAGCTTTGGCTCACTTATTTATTCGGAGGGATCTGTGGTGGACTTTTGGAGCTAGTAGCAAATAATGTATTTCCAGCGATGCAAGGAACGAATGTTGTTATTCTGGGGGCATCTGGTTCTATAATGGCTATTTTTACCGCGCTTGCCTTTTATCAACCCAACCTACAAGTGAATCTATTTGGGATTTTCCCGATTCGCATATACTTTTTAGCCTTGTTTTTCTTGTTTAAAGACTTGATAAACATCGGGACCGACGATCAAATTGCGCATTTCGCTCATTTGGGCGGTGCTATTTTTGGGTTAATATCCATACAGAATTTACACTCCTCGAAAAACATTTTAAACAGAATTGACGGCTTATTTTTACGTTTCCGAACTTTTTTTCAGGTGAAAAAGAAAGTGAAATCGGCATCTAAAAGATTTAAAACGGACGAGGAATTCAATCGGGAAAAACACCAAAAACAAGTAAAAATGGATCAAATCCTCGATAAAATATCGAAATCTGGATATGAGTCATTATCAAAAGCCGAGAAAGATTTCTTGTTTAACCAAAGTAAAAACGGCTAGGATGCTACAACGACTATTTCGCTTTTCTTCCATTTTCAAAATTGCTAGCTTGGTGAGTTATGGGGCCATGATTTTGTGTTACTTAACACCCTTCATTCATCCAAAAACATTGTCCATTTTGCCTTTTTTCGGACTGCTATATCCCATTTTATTGGCCATTAATTTATCGTGGTTGGTCCTTTGGGGATTTGCTCGTTCCAAGTGGGCAATCTACACACTTTTCATATTAGCTCTCGGTGGTAAAATGCACTTTAGAAGTTTGGCTTTTTCAAGTAATTCGGAAGCAGACCCATCTGGAATGAAAATACTCACCTACAATGTACGGCTGTTTGATTTGTTCAACCCATCTTACGAAAAATCCATTGAACATCGAAACAAGATATTCGCATATATTCGACGTGCTAATCCAGACGTCTTATGTCTTCAAGAATATTACCGTCAAGATAAACCAACAAATTTCGAAGTAGTTGACTCTTTGTTCGCCATCATGGGGAATCGCAATTACCATGAGCGCAGTGCACATAAACGTAGTACGCGTCAAAATTATGGCATCGCTATGTTTTCTAAATATCCAATTATTTCCAAAGGTGATGTGATGTTTGAATCACAAGGAAGCTCTGATTTTAATTACTGTATTTACGCTGACATCATCAAAAACCAAGATACCTTTCGCGTGTACAATGTACATTTACAGTCTATCCGACTTAATACTGACCCGAATATCGAAGCAGCAACAGACGAGGAAACCATGGCTGGAGAACGTGTACTACGAAATGTCTTTTCAAAATTACGCTTAGCCTATTTGAAACGAGCGGAACAAGCACGAAGAGTAGTAGAACACATCAAAACTTCTCCTTATCCAGTGATTGTTTGCGGAGACTTTAATGATACACCGATGTCCTACACGTATAATCAGTTTAACCGATTTTTGAAGGACGCTTTTCGTCAGTCCAGCAATGGAATTGGGTCAACGTACATCGGACGTTTACCAGCGGGAAGAATAGACTATCTTTTTTATGATCCAAGGTTAATAAGCAGTGGATTTCACATACAAAAAGAGGAGCTGAGTGATCACCGTGCACTTGTGTGTACTTTTTCTCGTTTAAAATGATGTTAATTGTAGATTGTGGAAGTTCCAAAACCACTCAAATCGTTGCTGCTTTTGAGGAATTCTGTGATACGATGTCCGTTGGACTTCATGATTTAACGGAGGAACTGGCAAACAATGCCATAGGACTTGTATTCTCCGGAGCTCCATTACTCATTACCGAAATTGACATGTCGACATATTTGACACAGATTCACTGGTTAAAATCCTATGAAAAACCCGTTTTAGGCATTTGTTTCGGGCATCAGTTAATAGGACTACTTTATGGTGCAATTGGTGCTAAAATGCGAGAGGACAGAAGTTGGCAAGAAATTGAAATCATTGAAGACTCGCCCTTATTTCACCGAATGCCGGATTGTTTTGAGATGATGGAAGACCATTGTGAACACATTAGTATTCCGCCAGAGTTCAAGTTAATGGCTGCTTCCGATGCGTGCATCAATGAATGCATGCAACATGAAGTTAAACCGATTTATGGCGTGCAATTCCACCCTGAAGTATCTGGGAATTTAGGAAATATGTTATTGGAGAATTTCTATTTTATTTGCGAGAAGGTGTGACTATTTACCAGCTATTGTAAATAACTTCTCCTTATTTATGACTCTTATTTTCCTTGTCTGAACCTCAATAATACCTTCTTCCTTGAAATCCTTCAATAAACGAATTAAGGTTTCTGTTGCTGTTCCTACAAAATTGGCTAAATCTTCGCGGGATAAATTAATAGGTTCTTTCTCGTAAATATCCAACATAATTATCATCGTAAAGGCCAATCGTTCACGTACAGACTTTTGAGCCATGTTCGTAATAAAATCAGCTCGGTTAGATAATTCACGTGAAAGCTCCTTGATAATTCCATTTCTTAAAACTGGATTCGAATCCATCATGTTCAGAAAATCATCTTTACCAATAAAACAGATGTTACTTTCCTCTAACGTTTCCGCAGTAACCTTGTATGGTGCTTCACTAAACATCGACCTGAATCCAACCATTTCACCAGCTTTTGCGATATGGATGATTTGCTCTTTTCCTCCATCTCCCCGTTGAAATATTTTCACCATTCCTGCATTAATACAGAAAATACCACGTGGAAAAGATCCTTCCAGAAACAATGATTGATGTTTTTTATAGTAGCTACAAGCTTTGTGATCATTCATGTGATCAATCTCATCCTCACACAAAGAGCCTAAGAGTGAGCTTTTCCTTCCAACACAGGTCGAACAGGTAATATACTTGTGTGATTTGTCGAGCATTCGGTAGGATTTGTATATCAAATGTACGGATTTAAACGGATTTTTTGAAATATGATATTGGTCATTTTTTCCATATAACACTCCAACTACTTTTGTACGATGGATGCCTTCCCCTATCTAATGTTGTGAAGACACCTGTAGATAAAACCATCAACGGAAATCCATAAACAATAAAAAAGGCGACCGATTGGTCGCCTTCTACTATTTGTATTTTGTGAATTACATTTTGATGAATTTCACTGATTCAGATTGTTTTCCTGAATTGAATTTCACGATGTATGTTCCGTTAGCAAGGTTATCTCCGTCGATTTGAAGTGCATTTGTTCCTTCGTCCATCGATTTTCTAATGGATTTCACTAAACGGCCTGTAATCGAGTAAACTTGAATTTCAACCATTCCAGCATTCGCTAATTCAAACGTTACCGTTGTATTGTCACGTGTTGGATTCGGGTATGTTTTTAATTTAGAATCAAATTTTCCTGTATTGTTATTTCCGTTTTCATTCAATCCTAAGAACGCTGTAGATCTCCAGATTCCTCGTCCGAATGTTCCTAAGTAGATTTCACCTGGACGATCATTTCCTTCATCAAATGTTCTCCATGACTGTCGAACTTCGTAAACTGGCGTTCCTTCAAATCCAGCAGAAGAATTCTCCCATGAAGTACCACCATTTGTAGAGATAAATGCCCCACTTGATGTTCCAACAACAATGACATCTGGATTATTACGGTCAATGATTCCATCGTAACAAGCAACACCAGGAGTTGTTATGGATGTAAGACCTGTAAAAGCAGGTGTTGTCACATTCGCATTTAAACTGCGGCGATTAACACCACCAAATCCTGAGAAGCAAACAATATCATTTCCATTGCTTGGATTCACAGCAATACCTTCATAAGAAGTTGATGTGATTTTCGTTGCAGTTGTAACGGATGGACTTGTTGTTGTTCCTCCCGAAGTAATGTAACCAACTTTTGATAAGAAGCTAGGATCACTTGTATACACAGATCCTAATCCATCTATTCTCCAAATACCGTTTCCAGAACTCACATAACAATGATTTAAGTCCTTCGAAAATTCAACATCTACTGAGTTGAATGTCCCACCTCCAATGTTTCTTGCCACACAAACCCATTGCGCGTTTGTCACAGCTAATCTCAGTGCATTTCTGGTTCCCCAAAGTTCGCCATTGTTTGCATTCACATAAACAAAAAACCATGATTGGTAAGGATCTTGAACACGTACCGTATCCCAAGCAACATTGTATATTACTGTATCACCTCCCATGGAAACCGTTTCTCCAGTTGCCGCATTCAAACCAAAATTCTCGTTTCCTACAGTTAAAGTTGGATCCCAAGCCAATGTATCGTCAAAATAATATGCGTTTGGAGCAACAAAAGTGATTGAATCCCCAGAAGATAAGGAAGGAACACGAATGATTGAACCTGCTGCATAATTCTTTGTTGGAATCAATGTAACTGAATCCTCAGAGTTTAGGTCATAGTATTCCGCCAAGAAAATTTCTGAGTGGAATGGGTGGTTTGGGCTCCCATCCGTTCCTGCTGGATCGTAAGATGCTGGCAATGTTGGTACGAAAGTACTGAACGTTTGTCCTTTATCACCTGAACGAGAAACTGAATTGAAATATATTGTAGAGAACATCACGCGCGGATTAAAATATGAAATCTCACATTCGAATCCATCACCACCGTTCACTTCTCTAAATTCTTGAGGAGTAGAAAGACTAAAGTCGTTGTATAACGTTCCATTATCTTGTGCTCCACCCATCACCGCTCCTGCGCGGTCAAATGCGATGCCATAGAATTGGGTAACATTATAGCCTCTGTTAGACGGGTGCCAAGTTTGACCAAAGTTGTTCGAAACACCAATTCCACCATCATTACCTAGGTAAAAACGATTGTTGGCATCCCATTTCATTTCATGGTTGTCTGCGTGAGCATAAATTGGAGAGTTTGGAGAAACAAACCATTGACTGATTTTTTCAAATCCACCTTGAGGAGGATTGTTTACCATTTGTTTCCACTTCCAAATATCAATCCCACCAATTAAAATCATTTCAGGATCGTTTGGAACTACACTGACAATGCTATTGTATGTTCCTTGATCACGGTAAATATCAAATTCATTTGGTGGAGCAGAAGCCCCAACGAATTGATTCCATGTCTGACCGTTATCATGAGATACATGCATACTCATCAAACTGCTATTCGTTCGAACAGCGTAAATTGAATAAAGATTTGCTGAATTTTTGATTGGAGAAATTGCATATTCGATGCGTGCTGCACCATTAGGAACCAAATTATTTGCAATCGTTCCGGATTTATCCGTAAAATCGACACCTGCATTTATTGAAACATAGGTTTTGTTTGCACCAAATGAAGCAACTACTACGTTACCATCCTTTGAAATTTGTAAAGCTGCACATCCTCCATTAGCACCTGAAACAGCTACCGATGTTAAAGAAGCATCACCTACCTTCCATTTTTTCATACCAGTGGTCGTAGCCATCCAAACATAATTGTCTGCATTTGAACTAACAATCTCTGTACAATTGGATGTCCCTGGAATTGAAGCCCATGTAGTACCAAAATCTATTGAATACCAAACACCGTTTCCATTCCATCCTTCATTGTTCGATCCAGTCGCAACAAAAATAGTATTGTCCGGAGTTTGAGTCATGGAAGAAATAAATGGATTTGCACCTGCAACAAAATATGATTCTACACGATCCCATGAATTTCCTTTATTTGAAGAAACAAATAGCCCACCTGATACACCACCTGCCCAAACACGATTTATGTTCGATCGATCCGGTTGAATCGCACGTGTGCGACCACCGATATTATCTGGACCCATAGATTCGAAAACGATCGATTTTGACTTCTTCATTTTTCGAATTTGACCGTCAATAAGCGCCAATTTTTCCGAAGAAACGGGTTGACCTGTTGTTACATCGATGTAACGAGCTCTTAACCAGGCCATCGCATCATCGGAAGACTTCTCCTGTAATGAAGTCAAACTTTCTTGTTTGTATGTCCCTTCACTTGGAAACAACATAAAAGCAGCAACAACTACAGACAATATTCCTGTAATCATCAGATAACCAAACACATAGACTTTCTTATTCATAGACTATTTTTTTACATTACTAAATATGACTGCCAAAATAAGCAATATTCCTTAAAATTAATACAAATTTAACGTCAAAAAAAATATTAAATACATTTCATTATCATAATTAAACAACTGAATCAAACAAATGTTTTTCCGCGTGATAAGAGGAACGCACGAGTGGGCCACTTTCCACAAATCTGAATCCCATTTCTAAACCAAGTACTCGGTATTTTTCAAATTGACTAGGCTCAATAAATTCCACTACTGGTAAATGTTTGGGTGTTGGTTGTAAGTATTGACCTAAGGTTAGTACATCTACGCCAACAGACCTCAAATCTTCCATGGTTTCAATTACCTCATCCTCTGTTTCGCCAAGTCCAAGCATGACACCCGACTTCGTTCTCATCCCTCCTTTTTTCAAGCGGAATAATACTTCCAAACTTCTATCGTATTTTGCTTGAATACGCACTTGTTTTGTCAGACGTCGAACGGTTTCTAAATTGTGAGAAATGATTTCTGGTGCCACATCAATCAACACTTGTAAGTTTTCCCATTTTCCCGCGAAATCTGGAATTAATGTTTCCAAGGTAGTGCCGGGAGACTGTTGACGAATCGCACGAACTGTTTGCGCCCATATTTCAGATCCACCGTCTTTCAAGTCATCTCTGTCAACGGAAGTCACGACGGCATGTTTGACCCCCATGATTTTCACACTGTTCGCCACTCTTCCGGGTTCAAACTCATCCACTTCTTCCGGTTTACCCGTTTGAACCGCACAGAATCCACATGAACGGGTGCAAATATTTCCGAGAATCATAAACGTTGCGGTTCCTTCGCCCCAACATTCGCCCATATTCGGACAACTTCCACTTTCGCAAATAGTGTGTAATTTATGTTGATCAACTAAACTGCGAACAGTACGGTAGTTCTCACCTGTTGGTAATTTTACGCGCAACCATTTTGGTTTTTTAATACGTATTGTTGATAGGTCGTTTGTACTTTCCATTTGATCTTAAAACAAGTTAATTCAAGAAATGTTTAGTTGGATTTCATCCTGTATTCGACAAATTAATTCTTCTCTTTTTTGCCAAAGCTCTCCAGATGCATCCCCTTTTTTATGTTGCTTTATACTTTTCCAATTTACAAAAGCCCGACGCCATTCATACCATAGGAGACTGAGTAAACCAATATTCCCAAAATACAAAAGAGCTATCCAAAATGGAAGATCGAAAAATTTCGGAATAAGAAAGAGTATTGGCAAGTTGAACAACTGCATGAGCAACATCGTCACCACCATTTTAGTCGAACACCAAAAAACTTTCCTTTTGAATGTTTTCTCTACAAAACGCTTCACGAGTATGTACGGTATGTACGCATGTACGGATCCCAGAAGAGCAATCGGAGCAAGCAACACAAATGCCAATCGGCCCGTGACATTGATCTTGCGCTGACTTGGATAAAAATGCTCTTCCATCATTCCTTTCGTTCTGAGCGAATCGAAATAATTGGATAATTCTCCTTTTAACGAAGTCAGTTTCTCAGGATATACTCCCTGAAATTGATTCATAAAGTGAGCAAGTGCCTTGGAATATTTCCAGCGTTGAACAAGCGATAAGCGCGGATCAAAACAACGTGCATCCATCCCTTTTCTGGTAATTTTCATGACTTGCTCATGAAAAGCAAAGTCCTGGTCCAATTCAATGTGCGTGATTTCACCAGAGAGTCTAAGTTCAAGTATTCGATTTAATTCGTTGATTGTTTTTGAAGGATTCTTTTCATACTGTTCACGGTAGTCGTTTAATATAATCGGTTCCGATTCAGCAATCAACAGGTCACTTCCCATCACATTTGGATCCGTGTAGTTACAGCCTAGGCCTACAATTTGTATTTTTTTCTCCCAGTTTGTGGATTCGAGCGCCGTAAATCCAATTCTCAGTGCGCCTTTTTTTAAAGGTTTCAGTCTTCTTTCAAACACATCATCGGTCATTCCCTCTCCAAAAATTAACAAATTGCGCCTGCTCGCTAATATCTCTGTAGCTTTCCGAAAAGATCTTTTGTTTTTTTCTACGGCATTTCCCCCATCGTGTTGACGGTAAATGGGAATCATATGCGCACTCGCTAAAAAGGGTTGATTCCACTTCGTGAAAATATCTGATCTCGTCATAAAAAAAACAATCGGCCGTCTTAATACGGCAATAATCATTGGATCCATGAATGCGGATGCATGATTACTGACATAAATTGTACTGCCAAAAAACTTTCTTGTTGGATTTACTAGTCGTATTTTTCGAAAATACAGACGCAGTGAATAATTCAAGAAAATGATAAAATTCAAATATATAAAACGCATCGTCTGCGAAAGTACGAATTTTCAAAATTCTGTTTTAACAATACTAGGTATAATAACTTTATTTATGATTTGATTTCACATGATTAAGTAAATCTTACCTTCGTTGATAAAACAAAACAAATGAAACGAATCGGCTTATTTTGTGGTGGATTCTCATCGGAGTATGAGATTTCCATGCTGAGCGCAAATACCATCGAAGCGAACTTCCCTAAAAATCATGAAGTCGTTAAAATCATCGTTTCAACGAAACAATGGCTGGTGGAGTTCAAAGGCGAAAAAATCCCTTTTGATTTATCCACTTGTGGTTTCATTCATGGCGGAAAGGCGCACCAAATCGATGCTGGACTTGTTTATATTCATGGAAATCCAGGAGAAAACGGAAAGATTCAAGCATTTTTGGATTTACATAACACTCCGTATATCAACTCCGGACCCCTCGCCTCTTCTTTGTCCTTTGACAAATGGTATTGCAATCAATTCTTGCGCGCATTCGATATTCCTGTAGCAAAGTCCATTTTTTTAACGGACATCAAGGAAAAGACGCATGAAGAAATCATAGATTCATTGGGACTACCCCTATTTGTTAAACCATCTGATTCTGGATCAAGCTATGGGATTTCCAAGGTCAAAGAAGCTTCAGAATTAGCACCTGCGTTAAAAAGTGCCTTTCAAGAAGGAAAAACAGTAGTCTTAGAATCTTTTTTAAATGGGATTGAAGTTACTTGTGGCGTGTACCAAACTAAGAACGGAATACATGCTTTACCTTTAACGGAAATTGCATCGGAAAACGAGTTTTTCGACTACGATGCAAAGTACAATGGGAAATCACAAGAGATTACTCCTGCGCGAATTCCCGAAGACCTCGTAAAAAAAGTGCAAGATCGCGCAAAGAAAATCTATCAATTACTTCAGCTGCGGTCGATTTCGCGCATTGACTTTATGATTGTTGGCGATGAACCTTATGTCATTGAAGTGAATACGACACCTGGTTTCTCGTCTGCTAGCATTGTCCCGCAAATGCTCGCCTGCGAAGGAATCAGCTTGACATCCTTTTGGGAGTCGATTGTTGAATTTGAACTGAAAGACTAATACTCCGCCAAAGCATTAAAAATCTTTTCCATTCGAACCGTTAATTGATTTCCCGAACACGAAAAATCGTTAACGGTTATTGCAAAAGCGATTTTCTTTCCCGAACTCGAATCAATATATCCCGCATAAGATTTGATCCCCTGCATCGATCCACTTTTCACCAAAACTCTTCCTTCCCCCATTTCGCCTTTACACAAAGATTTTGCAGTTCCCGTTTTTCCTGCAATGGGCAAGGTACCCTTGAACGATTCAAAATGTGAGGAGGTGGACATGTGTCTCAATAACGCACAAAAGTGAGCAGCGGAAATCAAATTTGAACGAGATAAACCACAACCATCGTGGATGTGAAATCCATCTAGATTTATTTTAGCGCTCCAAAATTCGTTAATGATCTTCAAACCATCTGATAAAATCCCTTTCCCTGATTCTTGGTATGCAATGGCATTGACTAGACCATCAGCAAATAAATTGACACTTTTTAAATTTGTCCAGTTCGCAATATTCTTAACGGTTTCTCCTTCTATTTGGAAAAGTAAAGTCTTATTATCATACGTATTGACATGCAATTCTTTCTGATGCAAACGAAAACCTTTCGCCCCATCTTCCACTTGAATGCCGTGTAGCAAGAGTACTTTTACCCATTCAATGGCCAATTGGTTTTCGGGATCCGGCATGCTTCCTTTGACAATGAAATTAGTCGCATGACTCGGCAAGGTTCCTTTGATGCTTCTATTCAATTCAAAAGCATCCCCGTAAACAATTGTTTCATCGCTGCTCACATTTGCTGCGAGCACCTGATTGTCCAGTTGAAATCCTGGGACTTCTGGAAATATCCCTAAATACTGAGCCCTTGTACCACTATTCCCTGTGTTAAATTTCAATTTCACCGTATTGTCGTAAAAATTAATCCCACCGGCAAATGCTCCATAGTAATTCCCCACATCCCCAGAATGCCACGATTCTGGTGTCCCCTCGTATCCAAAATCAGACGCATCTGCAATAACCGCTCCTTCGATAAACTTGATGCCTTTCGTTTTCAATGAATCCGTCCAGGTCTTTAAGAACTGTAATTCTTGATTCTCCAGAGAAAAGAACTTGCTGCCAAGACTTACGTCTCCTCCACCACGAATCCAAATATTTCCATGCAATACACTATCTTTATCGATAAATCCATCGCAATAAATCCTTGTTTTCATCCGGTAGTTTTCCCCTAATAATTCAAAAGCCGATGCCGTTGAAAATAATTTAGTCGTCGAAGCACCAGGGATGGCCTGATTTTCATGATAAGCGGCAATTATTTCTCCCGTTTCAACATTTATCGCCTGGAAGGATATTTTTGCACGATTGTTCACCCCATCTTGCACAAACGCATTCACACTTTGTTGAACGGACACTTGAGACCAAGAAATTTGTATGAGAAACAAGCAGAACAAAAAGCGCATAAAGTATGTTAAAAGTTGAGAAAACAAAGATGCAAAAATATTGCCATAACGCGGATATCGTCAAAAACTTGTAATATTGCGGGTATTCAAAAAAACGAATCAACGGTGAAAACAATACACGAATTTCCAGAAGGACTAATATCCATTTATCCAGCTGTCTTTGGTGATGACAGAGGGGTTTTTCTTGAATCTTTTAATCAAGAAAAATACGCCTCGTTCATTCCAGAATTACGCTTCGTTCAAGACAACCTTTCTAAATCTAAAAAAGGGGTGCTTCGTGGTTTGCATTTTCAAGCTCCTCCCTTCGATCAAGGAAAACTCGTTCAAGTAATCACCGGAAGCGTGATGGATGTGGTAGTGGACATTCGTCGTTCCTCACCTAGTTATGGGAAATCATTTCAAATTGTCTTAAATACATCGGATAGAAATCAACTTTGGATTCCACCTGGGTTCGCTCATGGGTTTGTGAGTTTAGAGGACGACACCATTTTTTCCTATAAATGCACAAACATTTACAGCAAAGATCACGAAGGATGTATTTTATGGAACGATCCGACACTAGCCATCGATTGGGGAGTGGAAAATCCAATTATTTCTCCAAAAGACACGGAAGGCACTTTGTTTAATGAATTCACCAGTCCGTTTTAACGCATTCATGTCCATAAAATCAACAGAAGGAGCACTCGAAACCATAGATATTTATGGTGCGCGCGAACACAACTTGAAGGACATCAACCTTCAAATCCCCAGAAATAAACTGATCGTTTTTACTGGTTTGAGTGGCAGTGGGAAGTCAAGCTTGGCATTCGATACCATTTTTGCGGAGGGACAACGTCGTTATATCGATACCTTCTCGAGTTACGTGAAACAATTTATTGGTGGACTCCAACGTCCCGACGTGGATAAAATTGATGGATTAAGTCCCGTGATTGCCATTGAACAAAAAACTGTTTCTCGTTCACCGCGCTCAACGGTTGGAACAATTACCGAATTATACGACTTCTTTCGTCTTTTGTTTGCGCGGATTGGTACCGCCTACTCCTATGTCACGAATGAACCAATGGTGAAATATTCCGACGATGCCATTTGTCAACGTGTTGAACACGATTTTAAGGGGAGAAAGGTGGCGTTTTTGGCTCCAAAAATAAAAGGAAGAAAAGGACACTACCGAGAACTTTTTGAACAAATTCTCAGAAATGGATACACAAAGGTTCGTGTGGATGGTGAAATCAAGGAAATCGTCAAAGGCATGAAATTGGATCGCTACAAGATACACGACATCGAAGTGGTGGTGGACAGAATGCTCATTGGACAAGTGGACGAAAAACGAATTTACGACTCCATACTTGTCGCAATGAAAATGGGAGAGTCCGCAATGATGGTCATGGACCTTGAATCCGAAAAAATAAAACACTACAGCCGTTCCTTGATGTGTCCAACAAGTGGCATTAGTTACCCAGAACCAGAACCCAGTCTTTTTTCCTTCAACTCACCTTATGGCGCTTGTCCGAGCTGCAAAGGACTAGGAGAAGTGAGTGAAATAGATATTGATAAAATTATTCCGAACCCAAGTTTATCGATCCGTAAAGGTGGATTCGCGCCACTCGGAGAATACAAACGCGTTTGGATTTTTGAAAAAATGGAAGCTATCCTAATCAAACAAGGATATTCCATCAACACGCCGATTGCTGATTTGGATGAAGAACTCATTCAGTTATTCCTTTATGGAAATGAGGACATGGAAATGAATTCAAATTCGCAAGAAGACCGCTTTGAAGGAATTGCGAATTTCATGGCGAGGCACTCCGAAGACAGTACAGCAGGGATTCAACGTTGGGCTCAAGGATTTATGAATAAAAAAGAGTGTGCGGAATGTCATGGCGCACGCGTTCGTAAGGAAGCACTTCAGTTTAAAATCAACAATCAGACGATTGGCGAATTAGCCTTCATGGATTTTGCGCAATTAACCGAATGGACCCAATCGATAGAAGCACACTTATCGAAAGAACAACTGCACATTGGCGCGGAAATATTAAAGGAAATCCGCACGCGCATTCGCTTTATTTTGGAAGTTGGCTTGGATTACCTTACACTGCACCGCAGTTCGAAAAGTCTTTCCGGCGGTGAAGCCCAACGCATTCGATTGGCGACTCAAATTGGGACCGAGTTAATCAATGTCTTATATGTTTTGGATGAGCCATCGATTGGGCTCCATCAGCGCGACAACTCCAAATTGATCCAATCTTTGCAACGCTTGCGCGATGTTGGGAATTCCGTTTTAGTGGTGGAACACGACAAAGAAATGATTGAATCAGCAGATTTTATTGTGGACATTGGCCCAG
This sequence comes from Chryseobacterium gleum, assembly GCA_945860065.1. Lineage (GTDB taxonomy): Bacteria > Bacteroidota > Bacteroidia > Flavobacteriales_D > Crocinitomicaceae > UBA952. The sequence continues at coordinate 19,723 of CAMAPI010000032.1, forward strand.
GAGCTGGTTCATTCGGCGGAAATATTGTCAGTGCGGGAGACTTGAACTCTGTACTGACAAGCAATTCGTTAACAGCTCAATACTTAAACGGCTCACGGAAAATCGAAGTCCCTAACTCGAGAAGAAAAGGAAATGGACATAGTTTAGTTTTAAAAGGAGCAAATGGACATAACTTAAAAAACGAGAATCTCTCCATTCCTCTCGGTACTTTTACCTGTGTCACAGGTGTTTCAGGAAGTGGGAAGTCCTCGTTAATTAATCAAACTTTGTATCCAATCTTGATGAATCATTTTCACCAAGACATTCGCAAGCCTTTGAATTATAAGTCCATCGATGGATTAGAACATTTGGATAAAGTCATTGAAATTGATCAGAGTCCGATCGGACGCACTCCACGTTCAAATCCAGTTACGTACACGAAAGTATTTGATGAAATCAGAAGCCTCTATGCTGCCTTACCGGAATCTCAAATTAGGGGATACAAGGCAGGTAGATTTTCATTTAACGTGTCAGGCGGAAAATGTGAAACCTGTAATGGAGGTGGATTAAAGTTAATCGAAATGAATTTCTTGCCAGATGTATATGTAGAATGTGAAACCTGTAATGGTAAACGCTACAATCCAGAAACATTAGAAGTACGTTACAAAGGGAAAAGTATTTCCGATGTGTTAAACATGACCATAGAAGAATCCGTTCCGTTCTTTGAAAATCACCCAAGAATCTATCGAATTTTGCACACCTTGCAACTCGTTGGACTAGGTTACATTAAACTCGGACAGTCATCTACCACCTTGTCTGGTGGCGAGGCTCAACGGGTAAAATTAGCGACAGAACTCGCGAAAAAAGCAACAGGTAAAACCATTTATATTTTGGATGAGCCATCCACGGGATTACATTTTGAGGATATACGCATGTTGTTAGATGTCTTGCAGAGATTAGTTGATGAAGGAAATACCGTTTTAGTCATCGAACACAACATGGACATCATTAAAATTGCTGACTACATTATCGATTTGGGTCCAGAGGGAGGATTTAGAGGTGGAGAAATCCTTTTTAAAGGAACACCAGAACAAATGATAAAAAAAGCCCAAGGAAAATCGCATACCGCTAAGTATTTAGCACTCGAATTGACCTAAATCAGACAATTTAATGTAGAAATGCGAAAGGTGTAACCTTTGATTAAAGAAATTGACTTAATTTTACGCCCGAAAAGAGAATTTATTATTTAAAACAAAATAAAATGGCATTAGAAATCACAGATGCAAACTTTGACGAATTAGTCATGAAGTCAGATAAACCAGTTGTTGTTGATTTTTGGGCTGAATGGTGTGGCCCTTGCCGCATGATTGGTCCAGTTATTGAAGAAATGGCAAATGAATACGAAGGAAAAGCGGTTATTGGAAAAGTAAACGTAGATTTAAATTCAGGAGTTTCTGCACAATTTGGAGTGAGAAGTATTCCAACGGTGTTATTCATAAAAAATGGTGAAGTAGTTGACAAATCTGTCGGCGCAGTGCCAAAATCAGTTCTTGAAGAAAAACTGAATTCATTAATGTAATTTCAAAGGGAGCGAGCTCCCTTTTTTTATGCCATGAAAGATTTTTTTAGAAGATTAAAATATTACGGATTAGGATTTGGTATCGGAATCATCATGGTGATGGCGCTTTTCGACAACAAAGGATGTAGTTGGTTTCCATCTAATCGCGTAAAGGATAATTTATTCAACCGCTTGATTGTGGTAAATCAAGCTGCGCTCTCTGAAATAAAGGAACAAGGGTTTACAGAAGCTCGTTTTTTGAATACCATTCAAGAAGGATCAGTCGACTTTGGGAAGAGTAAAAAACAAGGATTAGACAAAGTCTACCGAATTGATTACGAAACGTTAAAAGGAAAGAAAGAACATTGCTTCATGACCATGGGGGATGAAAGTTTCATGACTGAAGTCATTTTTTCTAAGAAAAAAGCCGTGACTATTTCACCAACTAACTCAAAAGCGGAACTACCTGGGGAAATCCTATTTTTTCCGAAAAATGAGTTTTTATTTTACATGGATTCCTCCACTGTTTTAGTAGAAAAAATGAAGTCCGTAGGGATTGCCAATGACAAGCAACTAAACCGCATACTGAGAAAAAAAGCCCAATTCAACTTTGGTGAATCTTTCCTTTTACAGCATCCAAAACCCATTCAATGCCTTCAATTGAAAGCAGCAAAATCTGCAAAAGAAGTTGTTTACCTGAAATGCATTTGGTTCAAGGACAAAATAAAAGTCTATGATTTAAGCATTTCTCCTTTGGATTTCTAACAAAATTGGACTTTTTATTGTTGATAAATTGACTTTTATCCTCGTTTCTCCGTTCTACCTTTTTGTAACTTTGATTAATGGAATTTACAGCCGAACAAATCGCAGGTCTTTTACAAGGAGAAGTTGATGGGAATCCGTCAGCAAG
>CAMAPI010000033.1 GCA_945860065.1 Chryseobacterium gleum
GGTTTGTGTTTGACCTAAGCAGACATACGCTTTTTGCATGTTTTCATGTGATAGCGTGAACGCACAGGCCGATCCGCGTTCTAATCCATCACCCGAAGTTCCTCCAAGTGATACTTCCTCATCCCAATCATCTTGAAAAGGCGAATAGGAATACATTTTACGCTTGAAACCAAAGTCGTCGAGTCCACCAATGATTAATCCAACTTGTGGCAAAGAGACAGCACAGCTCGCAGATTTTGGCGAACCCTTCACGGTATCACGTGGAAACCAATAGTCTTGTGCGCTTAGGTCCAAAGTCAAACTGATAAATATGAGAAATATGAGTTTATGCATCGCCTAGTTTATCATTAATTGTTTTTGAATGGTTTGCCCGCTCGATGTTTTCAGAAGAACGTGGTAAACACCTACTGACAAATGGGATAAATCCAATACATCGGTTGTGGTTGATAGATGCTGTTCAAAAGTTAAGGTTCCCAGTTGATCAAAAACTTGAATGGTTCCCATTGCGATTTGAGTCTGGATCTGAATCAGTCCTTTTGTTGGATTTGGATAGATTTCACACGAAACGTCCAGCTCGGACAACTGCGCATAATTCGGTGCGGCGTATTCCTGAATACTTGCTTTTTTACCAGAATATCCTTTTCCTAATCCGACAAAAGCGCGTCCATTGACAACGAAAGCTACTGCATTTTTCCGTTCGCTCCCACCGTACGCACAACGCAGTTCCCACTCGTTGGTTTCCGGATTGTATTCAACTAAGTCCCCTAATAATCCGCCATTTGTACCTAAACAAATAAACCCACGATTATTTAAGGTGAAAGCACATGCGCTCCCTCTTTCGCTTGCTATACAATCCGCGATTTGAGTCCATTGGTTCGCGCCTGGATTATAGCGGTAAAAATCTTTTTTATAGACATCTTGATTCGCTCCAAGTCCAACATAACCTTGGTTTCCAATACTAAATGAGCTTAATTGATAGCGTACCCCTGGAGGAAAATTCGCGCGTTGGATCCATTGATCAGAACTTGGTTTGTATTCCCATAATTGACTTGAATAAAGACTTGGTCCCCATTTACCGCCGCAGATGTATCCTTTATTATCGGCTGTAAAAGCCGTAGCGAAATAAATTCCATTGGCTCCTGAACCTGGGAAATCCGCTTTCTGCGTCCAGGCGTTGGTGGCAGGGTCGTACTCCCACAAGTCTTTCAGTTTTGAACCAATCAATGCATTTGCATTATCGATTCCCGTCCCGACATATCCTTTCCCATTTACGGAAAATGCGATGGCATCCCTTCTTGCCACGCCGGGAAGATCTGCCTTTTGTGTCCAGGTATCTGTGTTCGGATCATATTGCCAAAGGTCTTTCCATAAGATTTCTGCGGTATCGATTCCGGTGGAAACATACGCATAATCACCAATGGAAAATGCCACTGCTCGTTCTCTTTTTCCAGCAATAAAATCCGTTTTTTTGGTCCAAGTATTATACTGAGCATTCAATAATACTGGAAAACAGATTGCCAAAAGAACGTAAATGCTTCGATTCATGTTACCAGATTTTAAACATTTTAGTTAATGGTTTTTCTTGTCGTGGAATGCTAAAAAAATAGGTTCCAGAAGTTAAGGAAGAGACGTCTATTCGAGTCAGTCCTGCATATAATTCTACCCGTTGAATGACTTGCCCAGTCAAATTTCTCACTTCTCCAATTTGACCAGAAGGAAATTCAGTTGGCAGCTCAACATCGATGAAGTCGGTGCTTGGATTTGGGTAGATATTCCATTGAACATCTAAATTCTCCGAAAGATCCGCGGTGTTAATGGTTGGGTTATATTGCCAAAAGTCATTAAAGTTAATCCCATTGGTTCCCGTGCCGAAATATCCACGGTTATGAATGGCAAAGGCCACTGGGAATCTTCTACTGGTTCCTGGGAATTCCAATTCCATTTGCCACGAATTGGTTCCTGGATAAAAGGACCACACTTGACTTGTTACCGTCCCCAATCCACCAACATAGCCACACGTCACGAATCCGCGTTGAAGTATGGAGAATCCATAGCTGCCTCCGGTGCTAGATCCTGGAAAATTGGTCCGTTGGGTCCACGTATTATGTGCTGGTTTATACTCATACAACTTATTTCCAGCCTTTACATATCCACTTCCTTCGATGGTAAACGAACAGGTCCAAGAACCAAAGGTCACTGGAGGAGTTGCTTTCAAACTCCAACTATTGGAACTTGGGTCATATTCGGCCATGTTTGTCCCAAAGTATACATAGCCTTTGTTGTTGACGGAAAATCCTTGGGTGTCACCTGGATTAAAAAATGGACAAGGGGCTATCGGTGTCCATGTATTAAGATCTGTATTGAAAGTATAAAATTCGCCATTCAGTGCAGATCCTCCACCCACGCAAGGTTGATCGTTGACAACAAAGCTAGTTGCTCCGTGGTTGTTCATGGGAAAGTTTGCTTTTTGAGACCATGAATCAGAAGCAGGATCATATTCCCACCAATCTTTGTAGGAATAATCGACTCCTGAACCATTTACATGTCCTAATCCGAGGTATCCTTTGTTTTCTGTAGCGCAGCCAACTGCTCGGTGCCTTCCAACGCCAGCGAAGGATGATTTTTGAATCCAGAACTGTGCGGTCATTTCACTAGAGATGAAGCAGATCAAGAGTGTTAGTAGCAACCTCATTTTACCAGAACTATTTTCTGCGAAACGATTCCTTCGATTGATTTCAAGAAGTACGTTCCGGGTGTTAACGTTGACAGATCAATGTCTGGTATTTCATCGGTATTAAAAGAAGCTAATTCAGTACCGTTGATATGAAAAAGTGTGAGTATTCCACTTGGTTTATTCACATGTACGATGCCGTTAGTGGGATTGGGATAAACATTGAGTTTCCATGTATTTTCATCCTCCAAACCAACATAATCAGCTTCTATCGAAAGGGTGTATTCACCCATTTCCATCCCCCATCCTTCTACAATAATAAATACGGAGCCGAGTCCTGCGGTTAGAAAACTTAAGGCTGATTGACTCCCACAATTTCCCGCATCATCATTAAATGCAATGACATTTCCATTCATGTCTTTCACGCTTAGGAAGGTATCGAAAGCAGATCCACACAAGGAAACATTTACCTGTTGAATCAGGGGATTTGGGTCAAATTTGTAATAGATATCCGGCGAAGGATACACATAGTTGTTATTTGAATAACAAAAAGAATTGTCTCGTGTATCTGCATACGGCAATGAAGCGATAAGGATTGGGTCTGATTCATCATCACCAATATAACTCGAGCAATCTATTCCATTACCGATGGTTATTCCAAAGTCCATGACGGATCCCCAGGCGTAAGACCCACATGGATTCAATGGAAGGGATCCGGCTTCTCGTTGCATGATGCGCATTCTTGTTATTCCATTTTGCGCATTTGCTGGAACCACAAAGTTGAATGCTGATATGGCAACGGGAGGTGTTCCTGTCCAAGTGCCGATAGATTCATAGGGATCGAAGTTTCCGTTTTGATCGAAGTCAATCCAAGCCTCACCGACTCCAGCATAGTTTCCGCTACATGTTCCAAACTTGACGTTTAATAAATAGGGGGATCCTGCATTTAAGGTGGTGGAAAGGGCTGTTAAATCTTGAACTCCTAAGACGGCTGGGCAACCGACAAAATAAATATTTCCCAAAGCGCCATTGATTTGAACGAGCTCAACATTTGAATCAGCAGTGCTAGTTGGCCCAACATTTGAGGTGCAATATTGTCCATAAGCAATGGAGAAGAAGAAGAGTGATGAGAACAGTAATTGTTTCGTCATGTCGTAGTAGATTTAATCGAAGATACGAAAAACTTGCCACTTAACATAAGCTTAACATTGGCAACTACCTACCGTTCCAGGTGGTCATCGTCATATCAAGTCCAACAAACACATAACTTTTTATAAATTCAGTAGCTACTTCAATGCGTTCGGGAAGTGATAGTTGCTCCTCTTTGGACCATTCGCCAAGCACATAATCTGATTGCCTGCCCTTTGAGAAGTCGTTGCCAACTCCAAATCTCAAGCGGGTATAATCAACCGTTTTCAATACTGCTTGAATGTCTTTTAGTCCATTGTGTCCGCCGTCACTTCCTTTTCCCTTCATCCGCAGTTTACCGAATGGAAGCGCGATGTCGTCTGCAATTATCAAGAGGTTTTTTTGTTCGATTTTTTCTGTTTGAAGCCAATAATTCACCGCTTTTCCAGAAAGGTTCATGAAGGTAATTGGTTTGATAAGAATAAGGGTTCTTCCTTTGTATTTTACTTCTGCCCGAAATGCCGCTTTATCTAGGCTAAAAGATGCGCCCAGTTCACGTGCAATTTCATCCACCACTTTAAATCCAATATTGTGGCGTGTTTCTTCGTACTCTTTTCCTGGATTTCCTAATCCAACAACTAAGTATTTCATATCTTACCAGTTAGGGCATCCGCCACATTTATCTCCTTGATTCAAATAGAACAGGGCCCCTATTACGATATTTCCTTCGCTATAGAAATAAACCTGTTTCGCATGAGAATCATAATCATTAGGTCTTGTTTTTACCCGAAACTGATCAATAAATCCACCAGTTAGATTTGTTTGAACAAAAACGCGTCTAAAAAACTCCGCTCTCAAACCGGCGTGCGCTGATACGCCGAATCCCGATAAGGATACCGTTGCGACATTTTTTTGTCCGGCAAAAGTAAAATCGTTAAAAGATAGAACAGGTCCGGCCCCACCACCCCACAAGGTAGTTAAAGCAAAACGTGATTTATCGGATTGATACACTTTAAATACATTCGAAATGTCTACATGAATGTAATTAAATCCATTGGTGTTTTCGTAATGAAATGTATTTGAGTTTGTAACAACGGGCTCATTATTGTAAGTTCCCGACCAATTGGTTACCGGATCGATTCCTGGATTAATGTTTCCACTTAACAAATACGTTGGTCCAGCTTTCATCACATATTTCATGTGGTCATATCCCAAAGAGATCGCCCAATTTTTCTTGATGTTATATCCGATTCGAACGTTAAATTGTGGGACTGTAAAGTCGGTTAAACTGACATATGTTTTAAAGTCTTCAGAAGGACGGTCTTTCGCTTGTACTCCTTTTAGTGTGAAGTCATAGCCGGGTCCAATGAAGCGTAAATTACTTTTGGAGTAGGCGCTGCGATTGTAGCCCCAATAAAAAAACATAGCACCTTTCGCTGTCGAGCGTTTATTATTTTTACTGACTTGTTGAGTCCAAGAGGTGGAGCAAATGGTCAATAAGAGAATGAGTAAACTATTTTTCATCGTGCAATCATTTTAATCCATTCTTGTTGTGTCAAAACTTGTTCAAGACGGAAGTGAACTTTTTTATTTACGCTATGCCATTCAACTAAACCAAATTCTTCCGAAAAGTAGCTAATCCGTGTAACACTTTTAGCATTCTCTTTTCTTGTAAAAGGATTTAATACGGTCAATCTTAGCTCATCCGAAAAGACTAATGTTTCCACCTCATCTTCAATGACTAAATGCGCCTTCTTTTCTTTAAATTGTCTTTTTACTTCACTTAACATCACTGTTGAGTCAACTACTCCTCTAAATTTTGCCGCGAACCACGTTTTTTCCTTTAGATTCATTGGAAAAAGTTTGTCTTTGTACAAAAGGGTTTTTTCTTTTTCTTGGTTGACATCTACCACCATATAATCTTGCAAATTCAAGGAATCAATGTTGTAATTATATGCTTCACGAATGCGTCCATCACTGGCGTAAACCTCTACAATTAAATGAGCTCCTGCGTTATCTTTTAATGCATATATTCTGTGGAATTCTTCTTCAAGTCCACCTGAAACATCGCGGTATAAATAAATTTTTGGTATGGTGTCTAAGGGATAAAAATACGTCGCATTTGGATTTTTTGAGGTGAAATCATTTGAATCACCACATGCCGTGAATCCGATTAAAGCGGTAGTAAAAAGAAGTAAATAAACACCGAAGCGTATCATTATTTAGTCATTTTTAAAAAAGAAATTTCTTGTTCTGTTAAATGTCTGTAGAATCCACGCGGCAAGTCTTTTTTGGTTAATCCAGCAAATTGCACACGGTCTAATTTTACCACCACGTAACCTAGTCCTTCAAACAACCTTCTTACAATGCGGTTTTTTCCAGAATGGATTTCCACACCTACCTCAGTTGAATTACCGTTTTCAATGTATGAAATATCATCGACACTCGCTTTTCCATCTTCCAAATCTACACCACGTAGCAAACGTTCCATGTCTTCTTTGGTAACGGATTTATTTAATTCAACGTGGTATATTTTCTTTGCTTGATAGCGCGGATGTGTTAATTTCTTTGCCATATCACCATCGTTGGTAAACAAGAGCAATCCTGTAGTTTCACGGTCTAATCGTCCAACGGGATAAATGCGTTCTCTACACGCTTTTTTCACCAAGGTCATGACTGTTTTTCTTCCTCTTGGATCATCCATTGTGGTGATGAATCCTTTCGGTTTGTTCAATAGCACGTAGCGTTTGGTTTCTGCATTGATGGTTTCCCCATCATATTGAATGACATCTTCAGGAGCAATTTTGAAGCCTAATTCAGTTACAATTTTTCCATTCACTGAAACGACACCTGTTTGAATAAGGACATCTGCCTCTCTTCTGGAACAAATACCTGCATTGGACAAATATTTATTCAAGCGGACTTGGTCCTCGTTAAAAGAAGGCAAAGGATCACCTTTTTTCACTTTGATTTTATAGTCAATGTATTTTCGTTTGTCGCGATCCGTGACTGTTTTTTTATCTGTTGGACTCTTTTTATCTGCTGGTCCCTTTTTATCTGATGCTGGTCGTTTGGAAGCTACGGGCTTTCTTCCAGCAGCAGCTGGACGTTTGTCAGTAGATTGATTTCCTTTCGATGTTCCGCGTGTATTTCTCATAATTCAAGCAAAGATAGAGAAAAGTGTTCGGTATTCCTTTCAATCACTCATTTAGAAGGCGTTTGACATCCGAAATGAGTTGATTTACTTCTTTTTCTGAAGTTCCATCGTAATAACCACGAATTCTGAGTTGTTTATCCACTAGCACAAAATTATTCGTGTGAATAAAATCGCTGCCAGCGTCCCCAAGATTTTGAGCTTCGGCAGGTTTAAGTACAAAAAAGGATTTTCGAGCGAGGGAATAGAGGTCTGCTTTTTTGCCCGTCAAAAAATGCCATTTACCAGAAGTAGCGTGATGACTTTTAGCATATTTTTTCATTTGAGCAACATCATCCGTTTCTGGATCAACTGTAAAGCTGAATATTTTCAGGTCGTTTTCTTCTTTAAATTCCTCATTCACGCGTTGCATTTGCTGATTCATGATCGGACAAATACTTTTACACGTGGTGAAAAAATATTCCACAACCGCAATGTTTCCTTTCATGTCCAAAGTGGAAACAACTTTGGATTCTTGATTTTGAAAAGAAAAAGAACCGATGTGGTGTCCAAAACCCAAGCGAAGCAGCTCTGGATCTACCATTTCTTCGTTTACATCAATCGGATTGATAAATGGCAAAGGTTTTTCCTTTTTCGAACTCGTGAAATAATATGAAATTGGAATACAGACAAGTAAAAGTAGTCCTAAAAAGAAAATACGTTTCATAAGACAAAGTTAGCGATTTACGATGTGCAGCAGCATAAATTCCACTAGTTTTTGTCTTTCTATCAGCGATCCTTTTAGGATGGAATATGGACGTTTCATATGGCTGAGCTCCATTTCATAACGTTCAAATAATTCTTGTCGATTTGTTGGATTTTCTCTCAAGGGATCCGGCTCCCAAGGAATATCAGGGGCGCATAAAAAATAATGATCGAATTGTTGGTTTTCGTAGGCCATTTGAATGAGTGGGGAGAGCTTTTGAAAACGAAATTCAGACCATATTTTCATCACGGTCATTTCCGTATCAGCCACGAATTTCGATCCTTTATTCTCCCAATCTGTCAGTTGAGCACTCGTGATAGCATCTAGGTCATTTCGATCGTAAGCCTCTTTTTTTTCTAAATATTCTCGCGCATACTCATTACTTAGGGGAAGCTGATACAGCTCCGAGCACCATCTTGCCAAGGTTGATTTTCCACATGATTCCGGACCGGTGAACGCAATCTTCATCATACTTCCGTGTTTTTGTTCCATTCGCGCAAGCCATATAATCCAATGATGAAATAACTTGCGTAAAGCAACGTTGTGGCATACAAGTTTGCGTTTAAGTACAAGATTACGCATGCTAAATTGATGAATATCCAATATATCCAATTTGATTTTTCTTTCAAGATTCCTAATACCGTTGCGAAGACAGAAAATAGGGCAATAAACAAATCTAGGACAAACGTTTCTTTTTCATATAAAGTAGAAAAATCGCTTTGTTTCGTCCAAATCACTATGCCTCCGATTAATAAAATGAATTGTGCAGCAAGTAGGTGCTGTCCTCTCCGCCACGTAATTAGCTTTATTTCACCTTCCCGGTTCCAAGACCAAAAGGCAAAAACGCTCATAAAGACATAAGCAATAGACAAGAATGCCTGAGCCTGAAGGTTGGATTTAAAAAAAACAAAGACGAAAATAAACGAGCTAATTCCACCAAAAAACCAAGCCCATTTGTTTTTTTTAGCAATAAGAAAAAGGTAAATAAGCCCTAAAAGTGAAGCTGTCCACTCGAGGACTAATTGTTTATCTGGCATTTAGTACAACAATTGTTTTTTCGCGGCGTTTCTCCATCCAGCTTGATTTTCATAATCCACAAAGAAAATTTTTATGTCCGCCTGATTTTCATAAGGGACAAAAAATATGGACTTTTTTGCTTGATTTTCATACTGCGTAAAAAACCATTTACCATTGTTATCTCCGGCCTGGTTTTCGTATTTCACCTTGTAGACTTTTAAATCTGCTTGGTTTTCATACTTTACCACATAGACTTTAACATCCGCTTGGTTTGCATAGTTCACAGAAAACACCTTTTGTGAGAAAAGTTGCTGGCTAAAAAGAAGCGATAGGGCGCAAAAAAAGAAATTTTTCATCGTGTTTTTTATCAAAAATAAGGAAGCTTTTGGACTTTCACTAACGAATCACCATGACTTTGCCAACTTTTCGATCTCTGCCGTCGAAATTGGTGGCTGTCCAGATGAAATAAACACCTGTTGGCACCTTTTCGCCGTTCAGATTTTGTGTGTTCCAAGTTGCGGTTCCACCGTTTGATGTTGTGCGATAGACAAGATTTCCTGCGACGTCCGTAACTTTCACATCAGAATCAAAGCGAATACCTTGAATGGTTACTGGTCCAAAATAGGTTGGTTTTACAGGATTCGGAAACACCTTTACGCTTGCATAATCGGGATCTTCATAAGATGCATTTGTTCGGAAGGACACAAGTCCTTTATCGGTTATGATATACAATTCACCTGTTTCTTGATTCAGTTGTAAATCAAAAATCACATTGGAAATAATGGGTGAATTATCTGTGGTATACTGTTCTAAGATTTCAGCCCCATCCGCAGAAAGCAGGATAATCCCCGCGTTTGCTGTTGCCATCCACTTTCGGTTTCCACCATCCACTTCAATATCTGTGATGTGTGTTTTCCCTAGCACGTATTCTACATTCCCTTCAAAATTCACCTTGATTTGTTGTACATTATAATCTCCCGGTTGCGCATCAAATGCACCCGAAGCATTGTATAAAATAGCGAATCCTGTTTCGGTTCCTATCCACAATTCGCCGTCAAAATCAGCTGCTAGCGCAGTCACCGCAATGGACGGTAAATTCCCGCTAAACTCACCTTCGTCCAAGGAAATCACTTTATCATCACTAGGATCAGAAATGGTTCCATTGTGATCATACCCAATTATTCCATCTGTTTTGGTTGCAAACCAAATAATTTCGTCAAAATCTTGAATCAATTTCGTGGTAAACTTGTTTTTGCCGTTTGGGCCACAATCAAAACTATTCCAGTTGCCCGATTTGTCTCTAACGGTCAAGGGTTTGTCTGAATACCCATTCAAGGCCCATAAATTTCCGCGCGCATCAAAATGGACATCTGAAACGAGGCTCCATCCATTGCCCAAACTCGTTGATTTTATGGGTGAATTACTTCCGTTAAAAACGAGCGTATCTGTTGCGTTCATTATGGTTAATGGAAGGTAGGAATAGGTGCTCATCGCCACTTCAGAAGTGTCGTTTGGGTTAATTGCTACATCGATGAAATCCCAAATATTTGCTTCTGGCCATTTAGTAACATTCGATACGTTGAGCAGATCCCAATGTGCATTTTGATAAAAATGTACGCCATTTCTCGTAAACCCAGGCAAGTTATCATTTAACCTTCCGGATGCGATGGCTAATTTTCCCTTTTGTGCATCCATGGAATAAAACTGGTTGTTTTTGGATCCTTCAATGGGGTACGTTTTATAGGAAATTTCCGTTGGATACATGACTAAGCCGAATTTCAAATCTGCGGACCACAGTCCGGATTGGTTTCTAGCGGTCCGTGCTGAAGAAAACCAAACGTTAAAGTTTCCCGCCCCGTATGATTCAGGGATTTGCAAGTTATCATTATACAAATTAATCACTCCGTCGATGTTGACAGACAAGTAATTATATACGACGTTAATGGAATTAATCTCAACAGAAAATGGCAAGTTGCTTACAAGTTCTAAATCTGATGCATTGATGCGATAAACAGAATCAGTGCCATATTCCTCTGATTTTTTCAAGACAACCAAACGGTCATTAAACACATCCATTTCTGTGTATTTATTCGCTGTTTGATATGGAAGGCGAATATCTCTAACCCATTGTGAATAATCAGGTAAAATCGGATTAGGCAGAAATCCTTTCAAGAGTTGCGTTGGTGTTAAGGCATAAATGGAATCTTGATAAATGGCGACATCTACGATGCGTTCGGTGGAATTGGTAGGATAGAATGTTTCCTTGACTTCGTTTTTAGCAGCGTCTAGCTGCACGATTGAAAAGTCATTTGCTGCATAAACGTACAGTCCATTTCTCTCAAAACGATTGATGCGTTTAGACACGGAAATCTGGGCTAGTTTAATGGCAGGAATATTCGTGATTGCGCCATTTTTATATTTATCGATATTCCCATTTGTATATCCAATATACACTGCTTGGTCAAGTTCATCGTAGTACAGACAAGCGATTTCTATATCAGACAATCCATTTAGGGCGGTTAATAAACGGTGTTCATCAGTAGAAATTGTATAGATGGACAAGCCATTTACATAAGCAGTATATACCTCGTTTTCGGAAGCAACGACATCAATTGCTTTTGATGTTGAAACATGAAGCTTCCATGTGCCCATGCCTATTTGAGCCCTTGAAACAAAGGTAAATATGCATAGAGATAAGAAGATGGTCCATTTCATGATGTTCGTATAACGTAAGTTTATTAATTAAATTGGCTGTTTAGGAGAATATTTCGATCGGTATTTTCTCAAATCATATAGGTTGATGTTTCCCTTATGATAAATGGGGGCACTTAAAAACATTTCCCAATCTTTATTTGGTTCCCAATTTGGTTCATGAATAATTAAAGCAAAGTTAGCGCCTTTCTGAATAAACTGTATGATTTGTTCTGTTTCATCGTGAAAAGGTTCATGAAAGCTATATTGAGTGAAACCAATTCTTTCCAAGGTATACAGTTGAATATTCGGAGAAGGGTCTGATAGACATAGGATTGTGTCGTTTTTCGGGATTAGTTTTTGGAGTTCTTCACTGCACGCTTGTAATTGTCCGAGGTGCTCACGGTGATAAAAATGAAAGTATCCCCAATTACCTTTGACATATTGACTAACAAAAGGCGTATTTTTCGTTAAGATGTTTTCCTTTCCAAAAGACCAATGCGCATAGGAAATAGCTTGTAAAAAGGTAAGGGTAATCCATGCGATGGTTAATCCACGTAAGCTTTTTTTCACTTTCAGGAGCTTATCCCCATGTTTAAACAGAATGAAAAACAGCAACATCGGGAAAAACAGCATTTCGATTAAGTAATAATCATGGACATCAAAGACCCAAAACCAAAGCATAAAATAAGCGAACAAACCGAGTCCGCCAATGAGCATTAAATAAAGAACAAAGGTTTCAAGCCATTTTTTCCATGTGGCATAAAAAAAGAACAACACCGCGATGAGCAGGAGGCTCGGGTGATATAAGCTTGGAAGCATATGTTTCCAAAATTGCGTCCAAACGACTCTTCTCGTTGCAGCATCGACCTCCCAAATTGGACGCACAGTTGTAGAGAATAAATCTGAATGCATCCGTTCATTATAGTTAATCGCATAACGATACCAGAGGAATGTAGCGAGCAGAATCAACACAAATGACAGTCCGAATGACAGCCAAAAGTATGCATGAGCTATAAATGACTGTCGATTAGAAAAACCACAATAAATAAACCAGGCGCCACCGAACGTGAGAATGGCAATTAGGGCAGTGATTTTCAGCAGAACAGCTAATGCAAAGAAGAGCGTCAGGAATCCAAGCCAAAAAACAAATTTCGTCTGAAGAAATTTAAAGACCCCATAAGTCCCGATGCAGACAAATGAAAATGCGTATATATTTGGCAGGATGGATTCTGAATAAAAAATCAACACGGGCGAACTTGCGATCATCATGACAAAAAGCAAGGCCTTTGTTTTGCTCTTAAAAAGAAATGCTATTACTTCGCTCAAAAGGGAAATTGAAAGGAATAATAAGGATAGAGACAGCGCCTTGGAAATCCATTCGTAGTGACCAAAGATGGCCCATAGTTTTCCTAAAATATAATAAATGATTGGGAATTCCGCGGCTGCATTTCTATTTCCTACGGCTGAAATCCATTGGGTTTGTGGCTCTAGAAAGGGCGCTCCATTCGCGTAATTTAGTGCGATAGAAAGAGAATCTGTTTTTCTCCATTCATGGATGGGTAAAATTCCTTGGAAAAACTGACTAAAAACCCCATAAAGAGCGAATAAAACTACTAATAGCAACAGTGTCTGAAACTTTACGGGCCAATTTCGAATGATCGCAATCATCAGTCTAGTTCTTTTTCAGTAATCAAATAAAGCGGGCGATTTTTACTTTGAATGAATAATTTACCTAAGTAAATTCCTAGTATTCCAATCATAATTAACTGAATTCCCCCGATAAACAGAATTGAAGCGATGATGGAAGTCCAACCGGTAATTGCCTCGTTGGTAAATGCCGCAATATAAATGGCGTATATCCCATATAAAAATGCCAGCATCGCAAAAAACAATCCGGTGTAGATCGAAAAGTACAAAGGTTTTGCGCTAGACGAAGTAATACCCGTTAAGGCAAAGCGAAGCATTTTAGCAAACGAATACTTTGTCTGACCTGAAACACGTGCATGAGGCGTATATGGAATTCCTATTTGCTTGAATCCCAATGAGGGAATGATTCCTCGCAAGAACAAGTGAGACTCTGTATATTTTTTGAGTGCTTCCACCACTTTTCGGTCTAACAAACGAAAGTCTGCTGTTCCTTCCTCCATGGGAATCTCGGCGAGTTTATTTGTTAAACGATAAAAGCCTTTAGAAGTCAATTTTTTGAAAAACGACACTTTTTGATCGTCCTTACGAATGGTGTAGACCACTTCGAATCCAGCCTTCCATTTCCCGAAAAGTGTGGGAATTAGTTCTGGCGGATGTTGTAAATCTGCATCCATGCTAATCACTGCGTCACCTTGAGCATAGTCTAAACCGGCTTTCAGTGCGTTTTGGTGTCCAAAATTTCGGCTAAGTTGAATGTATTTCACCCGCTTATCCGCAGCGCGTAAATCCTTTATGTTCATTAACGATTGATCTGAACTACCGTCATCCACAAAGACAAACTCAAAATCACTGACTTGAATATCCTTCATGACAGCTACTAATCGTTCATACATTGGCTGGGTATTTCCCTCCTCATTGCAAGTAGGAATAACGATTGATAATTGAATATGCTCAGAAATATTTTGCATGTTAAGCGAAGTTACACAAATATCTTAAAGTATCCTTGTGCACATAAGTCCTTGCAGACAAAATCGATTGCTTTTAGTATATTTGCCCAAAGCATTAAATATGTCAGAACAAAATAGAATTTCCACGAATAAAGCGCCTAAACCTGTTGGATTGTATCCACATGCACGACGTGTTGGAAACCTGTTATTCTTATCAGGTGT
Source organism: Chryseobacterium gleum (assembly GCA_945860065.1). Lineage (GTDB taxonomy): Bacteria > Bacteroidota > Bacteroidia > Flavobacteriales_D > Crocinitomicaceae > UBA952. Next base: position 14,226 of record CAMAPI010000033.1, read on the forward strand.
TGGTCCAAGAGTGGCAGGTTCAGATGATATCGATTCAGTTGTTCCCGGACTCAAATTGGACAAAAACGGTAATTTCATTGAATTTGACTTCGAAGCACAATGTCGAAGTGTTTTTGACAACGTTCGTATCATCCTGGAAGAATCCGGCTCTAGCTGGGATCAGTTAGTAGATGTTACGGTATTTTTAGTGCACATGAAGCGTGATTTTCACGTGTACAATCGCGTTTATGCCGAGTATTTTAAGGATAATTTACCTTGCCGCACGACGGTAGAAATCAACTCCTTACCTACGCCCATTGCGATTGAGCTGAAGTGTATCGCGGCCATTGATTAATAGTTGACTTATTAAATTTTACTTATGATTGCATTTATTATCCGTATAGTTTTAGCCCTTGTTGCTACTGGATTCAACGTATATTTATTTACCTCTGGACATTGGGGATGGGGCATCACTTTTATTTTCTTAACGGCCTTAATCATCGTTTCTTTTTTCAGAAACGAAAATGTATTGTTGGCATTAAATCAAATGCGTGTTGGGAATACCGATAAGGCAAAGAAATACATTGATCGCATTACGCATCCGGAGTACCTTCCGAAAAAACAGCATGCGTATGTGTTGTTTTTGAAAGCGGTAATGGGTGGACAAGAATTAGGCTTTGCTAATAGTGAGAAGTTGTTGAGACGAGCGATGGAGCTTGGCTTAAGAACGGGTGAAGACAATGCTGTAGCTCGCATGCATTTGGCGGGTATTTGTGCACAAACCGGAAGAAAGAACGAAGCTGTTGCCTTACTAGGTGAAGCGAAAAAATTGGATAAAAACGGCATGATGCGCGAACAAATTAAGACCATGCAAGGTCAATTACAGATGGCGCCATCAAAAAACCAAATGCGCCAAGCTCAAATGATGGGTGGACGTAAGAAAACGCCAAAAATGCGCTAATTGATGAGTGAAATCCCGAGAATTTATGCCGAACCGTGGGCAGATTATGAACTATTAGATGCTGGTGGTGGAAAGAAATTAGAACGATGGGGGAAAATCATTACGATTCGTCCAGAAGTTCAGGCATATTTCCGAAGCGGACTGCCGTTCACAGAATGGCGAGAACTCGCTCATTGGGAATTTATTGAGGGAAAAGCGCAGCAAGGGAAATGGAAATGTTTGAAAAAAAATGTTCCTACCGAATGGACCATCAAATACCAACGTTTACAATTAACGCTGTCACTAACGAAATTCAAACACATTGGCTTGTTTCCTGAACAGGAAGCAAATTGGCGCTTTATTGAAGAGCATATTTCAGCGGATGATCGTTTTTTAAATCTTTTCGCATACACGGGAGCGGCCTCTTGTATGGCGCGTTTAAAAGGCGCTGAAACCTTCCACGTAGATTCTGCCAAATCAACATTGAATTGGGCGAAAAGAAACATGGAAGAATGTAAATTATTAAACATCAAATGGGTTCATGAAGATGCGTTAAAATTTGCAGCAAGGGAAGTCAAGCGTGAAAACAAGTACAAAGGCATCATCATGGATCCGCCCGCTTGGGGCATTGGAGCAAGTGGCGAAAAATGGAAACTTGAAGATAAGATTGACGAATTGATGATGACTGCGTCTAGTCTGTTAGCAGATGATGGATTCCTTATTATGAATACGTATTCACCAACGGTTGACACCGAATTTCTCACGGAATTAATAGCTATTTATTTCCCGAATAAGAAGAGTTCCATTTCTCAGTTGTACATGGAAACAAAAACCGAAAAAACGATGTATTTCGGGGAATTAGTGCGAATCCAATAATTCTCTGCTATAGCAAATCGTTCGCTAGGTTCGCCAATTCCGATCGTTCACCTTTCTCCAGTTTGACATGTGCAAAAAGCGGCTCACCTTTTAAGCGGTCGATCAAATATGCCAGTCCATTACTATTTTCATCTAAGTAAGGTGTATCAATTTGATGCACATCACCGGTGAACACAATTTTGGTGTTTTCCCCAGCTCTTGTTATGATCGTTTTTACCTCATGTGGTGTCAGATTTTGTGCTTCATCGATGATAAACATGATGTTAGAAAGGCTTCTTCCTCGGATAAATGCAAGCGGTGTAATGATGATTTTCCCAGATTCTTGCATCTCCATGATGGCTTTGTGCTTCTTTTCGTTCTCGCCAAATTGTGACTTTATAAACTTTAGGTTATCCCAAAGCGGCTCCATGTATGGTCCAATTTTATCATTTGCATCTCCTGGCAAGAATCCAATTTCTTTATTCGACAATGGAACAATTGGCCGAGCCAAAAGTACCTGATTGTACAATTTTTGTTGTTCAAGTGCAGCAGCAAGCGCAAGCAATGTTTTACCTGTCCCAGCTACTCCTTGAAGTGCCACTAATTTGATGTCATTGTTAAGCAGGGCATGAAAAGCAAAGGCTTGCTCCGCATTTTTTGGCTTAATTCCATACACAAATTCTTTTTCGATACGGTCAACGCGGTCCGTTAAATGATTGTAAAAAGCGAGTGCTGATGTTTTTCCATTTTTTAGAATGTAGTAACCATTCACCCCTTTTTTTTCTCCCAAGTTGCCATCTTCCGGCACACTTCCTTTCGTAAATATCTCGCGTATGTATCCAGATTCAAGTCCTTCGATGTTATACGTACTTGATGCTCGAATTTCATCCGAATGAACTTTCCCGGTTTGATAGTCCTCAGCAACAAGTCCTAAAGCCTTTGACTTAATGCGCAGATTGATGTCTTTTGTGACAAGCACAACTGATTTGCGTTTTTCCTTTTCTTGTAGAATAAGCGCAGCATTGATGATTTTATGATCGTTTTTGTTCGAACCATAAACATCTTCAGCGTTCACCCCAATTGGAGCGTGCTCCATAATGATTTTGAAATTCCCTAATCCTGGACCAAGAGGAATCCAATCTTGTAAAGAACCGTTACCGGAAAGTCGGTCGATGAAGCGAATAACCTCTCGGGCTGAAAAGTTTTTGGTGTCGTTTCCTACTTTAAATTTGTCTAATTCTTCTAAGACAGTGATAGGGATAGCGACAAAATGCTCATCAAAATTTGAGATGGAATCGAAGTCGTGTAGTAACACGGATGTGTCAAGTACAAATATTTTTTGGGATTTGGCCATTCGTTTTTTTTCTATGAAAGTACTTTTTTTAGCTTTTCTAAGAGGGGTATTGAATGTTAAATTATAAATAATTATTTCGGGAATAAGGCTTTCAATGCCTTGTTCAATTTATCAAATTTAAATTCGAAGCCTGTCTGTTTGATTTTATCGTTGGAAACTCTTAAATCACTAAGGACAAGCATGGAGCGTTCTCCCAAAAAGAATTTGAGTATTCCACTAGGCACTGCGGGCAAAAAGAATGGGCGTCGCATATATTTGGCGATTCCTTTCATCATGGTGCGATTCGTATCACAATCAGCAACAGCATTAAATGTGCCTTCTAATTGATGGTCCATTCCGAACAAGATTATTCTACATAAGTCGTCTATGTGAATCCATGGATGGTATTGGTTTCCGGATCCAAGCGGGGATCCAAGGCCAAAGAATACGGGTCTTTTCATCGCGTTAAGAGAACCGCCTCGATCCGATAATACCATGGCGATTCGCAATTTCATGTAGGGACAAATTCCTTGGAAGTGGTCGCTGGCACTTTCCCAATCGCGGACAAGTGTACTCAGGAAATCAGGGCCATAATCATCCTCTTCCCGAAATACTTTTGCTTGATCAACATCATAACAATTCACACCTGAAGCACCGATATAGTAAACTAATTTGGGCATTTTGGAAGCTAATTCACTCAGAAAAAGTGTGGATTCTACACGGGAATCGATTAGTTCTTGTTTACGAGATGTGGTCCAATTTTTATCGCCAATATTTGCTCCTGCTAAGTTAATTAACACGCGAATCCTACTAAGGCATTTTTCGTCCACTTGTTTCGTTCTGGGATTCCATTGAACGTGTCCTTGTTTTCGTGCGTTTCGCGAAAGTTTATAGACGCGGTATCCTCGCTCCTTTAATACTTTGGTGAGTTGCTTTCCAATTAAACCGGAGCCACCAGCAATTAATACCGTTTTTATTTCTTCCATGTTACTTGCAATCCTTTTTCAACTTCAGCAATTCCTCCCCGTTTAGATACTCGTATGCTTCACAAATCTTACTTTTTGAAGAAATCAATTTCTTAAACTGAACACTGTCTTTTTTTGACGCTTCCAGTTCCCATATTTTTTCACTCAAGGCATTCACTTCTTTGCTTTTCTTCATACACGAACAAAATTTTTCATCTGTTCTGTGACAAGAAAGAAGAATTAGCGTTAGTAGCGATAGGAATAGCGGTTTTTGTATCATTTTTAATAAGGAAATTTAGAAATCAAATTTAGTATTAATTCAACTAAATCTATTAACTTCGAATCACTCTTTCATGCAAAACTTTTATCTTTTTCTTGTTTTAACTATTTTCATTCCTTTTACAGGAATGACGCAGGATTGTTTGTCCTATTTTCATTATTCGAAGGATGAAATTAGTCAAGCAAAGTTGTGTCCTGAAGCCATGAAGGCGGACATCGAACAATTACATGAACACATTTTAACAACGCACCCGAATCCAAGTTTGTATTGTGGTGTAGAGACATTTGTGAATGGCTACAAACAAGCAATAGCGTCGTGTTCCAGTGAAAAAACGATGATTGAGTTCATTCAGATAGTGACGACTTATTTAGCCGTGATGAAGGACTCCCATACCAATTTAAATCCGAGAGACTATTTGTACTTGGGACCGAAGGACCGTGCTGTTCTCCCGTTTTTTGTTGTGAGGATTGACGGCAAGTTTTATTTAGAAAGTATGTATAAAAACGACCTTGCGATTGGCTCTGAGATTCTTCAAATAGATTCATATCCTATGGACAGTTTGTTTTCCGTGAGTAAAAAACTAAGTTTTACCGAGGGGAATGCGCAGCTAGCACAGGAGGAAATCGCAGAACGAATGATTGGCGCCACCTTCAATTTACTACACCGCGCCAATTTGTCGGACGCAGCCTCATTTAAGATTGTCAATTTAACGGGTGATACCTTGATTCAAAAAGCCAATTACGTAAAATCTGCTGTATATTTAAAAGACCGAAATATACATTTACATGGTCCGATTCATTACTTTGTAGATAAAGACAAGCGCTGTGTTTTAACGATTGAGTCTTTCGACCCTATTTCACTAAAGAAATTTAAGAAGCAGATTGATGCTTGTTTTTCAGAAATCAGGAAGCAAAATGTTCAAGAATTGTATATTGATTTACGGAATAATTTAGGCGGAATGCTTCGCGCGCAGGAATACGTTCTAAGTTATTTGAATCTTAGCGGTGATCCTTTACAAATGAATTACTTGTATAAACGAAGTCATTTCGATCGCTTTGCTTCGCTTCCATTTTACCAAGAATGGCAATTTATGAATCGAGCGGAACGTGTTTATCCGAATGGATTAATAAGTCAGGAGTATGATTTTTATAAATCTCCTTTGGGCACAACGCGTACCATTTTATACGATTACACCCCGCAGAACCGCCTTGAATATACCTATCGAGGGAAATGTACCCTTATCACCAATGGTTCATCCATGTCTGCATCTGTTTTATTTGCTGGGTGGTTTAAAAACACGAAGAGAGGTGGAATTATTGGTACGCAATGCATGGGTGGAATTGGAGGTACTTTTGGAAATAGTGCTGCATATACATTAACTCATTCGAATACCCACCTGATGGTTTCCACCTTAAAGTTCACGCCAAAAGACCGCGTAAGAATAGAATTAAACGCCATTGACCCAGACCATATAATCCAGATTAATCGCCAACAATTGATTCAGAAAAAAGATCCTGTTTTGGAGTATTTGAACATCAAAAAGGAGTCAAAAAAGAAAGTAAAGAAGGATAACGATTGAGTAGCGAACGAGTTTACCAATAGCGAAAAAGACGAAGGTCACGAGTTTTGGTGTGCGAAAGAATCCGAGAGCCACACCGATTAAATCTCCCACAATTGGAAGCCAAGAAAACAAAGCTAACCAAATACCGTATTTTTGAACACGTACTTTCCATTGTTCAATTTTCACAACACTGACCCTTATTTTTTTTAGCCAAATTGGATTTCCTAGGAATCCAATGTAATAATTCAGAATAGCTCCAAGCGTATTTCCTGTGGACGCTACCAATAAGCAAATCATTGGATCATAATGGAAACGCAGCATACCGATTAGAAAAGCCTCAGAAGCAACTGGAAGTATGGTCGCTGCTAAAAAAGCGCTTAAAAACAAGCCTATGTATCCGATTTCTAATTCCCACATAACAAAAAAGGCCGGATAGACCGGCCTTTCCATATTTTAGTTATTTTATTATTTTTTCACGAATTTTTTCGTCAATACTGTTCCGTTAGAAGCAATATTCACAAAGTAAACTCCGCTATTCCATTTTGCTGATTCAAGTGCTACATTGTGCATACCTGAAGTCAATTGGTTCATTGCCGTATTTTGCACTTCTTTACCTGCAACATCAAGGACAGAAATTGTCACATCTGATGCATTCATTAATTCGAATTGCAAAGAAGCCACTCCATTTGAAGGATTCGGCATAATCACCGCTTGTTGTACTTGTTCCATTTCTTCTGTTCCTAAAACTGGGTCAAAATTCAAACGAACGTATGGCGTTGATGTTTGGTAGAATAATGTAGAGGCTACGATATCGTTTCCATCTAATAAGAAAGATGTTTGTGCTGGAGAAGTACCTGCGTTAGAAACTTTCAATCCGCTAGTATAAGAACCAACAACAGCTAAATACGTTGTCCCTGCTGTAACATTTACATAAGGATCCAACTCAACAACCAAATTCGTGTTTAAGTTGTTCGCTGCTAAAATTAAGGGAGCGGATTCTGATTCGTAAACGAAATCTCCTGCTGCGTCAAGCGAATATAATTTTGTGTAGATTTCTGTTCCAATCGTTGCTCCGCTTGTTCCACTTGGAAGGCGAACGTTTATTGCTTTTAATAAAGCGTCTTGGAAAATGTCATACAAGTTTCCTGTTTCGAAACCAGTTGTACCATTAGATGTGCTTCCAGAAATAACGTTGTTATCACGTGCATAAATGAAATTTGTTACGTTAAACGTAAGGTCAGACAACTGGTTGTTTGTCGTTACGTCATCTGTTGAGTCAGCGGTGATGTTACGCGTAACCGTATAGGCCGCAACTGTTCCAGCTGGTGTAAATGGTGTCGTAACATCAAGCGTTACAGTATCCAAGGACACAATACTAATTGGCGCGCTTGATCCAACAAAAGCTCCACTGTTTACGTTTACATTCAATTTCACATTTGATTGGTTATTCACTCCACCATTGAAGATGTCTGCGGTGAAATCAATTGGTGCAACTTGAGAAGTAGGGATTTGGTAATAATGCAATCCAACTGAACCCCAGTCAGAACCGGTAACAGCTAAATCATTTGTTGGATTTGTAACTATTTTCACATCGTCAAGATACCAACCATATGTAATCCAAACGTTAGCGTTTGTTGCCGATGATGGGTAGTTTGTTGTCCATTGAAAACGAATCCAAAGTTGCGCAGGTGTCGAACCAGGAGATAATTGTTGTAAAGCAGGTGCTAAATTAATCGTTTTCGAATCTGGATTCGTATATGCGGACCCTCCTGCTTGAGATAAAACAGATTTGTCCAAATTGTTTCCAACAGAAACCCATGATGTACCGTTAATACTAATAAACATTTCTTGTAAATCATTGAAACGAGCTCCATACTGTTTGAATTGCAAGGAGATTTGGTTAGTGCCCCCCAATGTAGCAACATCAATTGGAGCCGCTGTAGTCAAGGTATAAACTACGTTTAGAGCTTGTGTTGCTGGTGAAGCCGT
>CAMAPI010000034.1 GCA_945860065.1 Chryseobacterium gleum
TCCATCAGACGATATGTGAATTATGCCATTACTTGGATTTGGATAAAGTTGAATGGAAATGTTCTCTTCTTCGATTCCAGAACTAGTACACACTTCATTCACTGGAGTTCCATCGCAGTAATTAATCGCGTAAAGCGTTGCTGTTTGAAGTGGATTATTTGCTGCTTGCAGCGTTGTTTCTGTACAGCCCATTTGTTTTACCAAAAAGTCACGTATAAAGCGAAGAGTAGTGTCCATGTAGGCAGCATTTGCTAGGTAAGGGACATGAGGAGCGCCGGGAAACGTATAAAATTGATTTTCTACTCCAACTGCACAGGCACGTTCGTGCAGCATCCGACTTCCGTCCAAGTACATGAGTGGAGTACCTGGGTTTACTACGCCACGGTTGTACTTAACCGTTCCATCTGCTGTCCCATGAAAGGAACACAAGGGAACGTCTCCCGCTTCTAACCAGCTGTATCGCGCCAAGGCACCACAACCGTTTATCACGGCGTGAACTTTGGTCGAATATCCCGGATTGCCACTAGTCCCTTCCAATCCACCAAGTGTATTAATTGTACTTGAACTCAAATAATCAGAAATTTCGCACGGATCATCAAGGTAAGCAACGTGCAAAGCGGTAATTGCTCCTGCAGAACTTCCACCGATGAAGATGTGATTGGTGTCTACTTTGTACAGATTTGCTGTTTGACAATCTTTATAAAAATAGCGAATGGCTCCTTTTAAATCTTGCACAGCGCGAACGACTGCTTTTACGGCATTAGCGGAATCAAAGGGGAAGAATCCTAATCGGTAATCGACGCTTGCACATACATAGCCTTTTTTCGCAAAGCTTTCTGACCAAGTTTTTACGTCGTTGTCCGTTTTGGATCCACCAATAAAACTTCCGCCATGTACCCAAATAATCAAAGGTCTAGCGAGCTCTGTATCACCAGTTGGTTCATAAAAATCAAGTTTAAGTTGGTTACTCGCTCCGCTCCAGGTATTGTTTTGACCGTAAATCACATTACTAGTGACTGTGAAGTTTGTGAACACATCGTTCGCATAGCGCCCACTACTACATGGTGATTGAGCGAAGGCAGTAACACTCAAAAGCAAGCTCAATAGAAAACTAAAATTTCTCATAGGATTTGGTTTAATTAAGGAAATCGGATGCCGTCATATTTGAGGGCATTTGCTTGGGGAATTGATGAATGATATTTTTGATTAATCGCTTTAATGAATTCATTTGCAAAAAGGGCATTTCCACGTGGATTCAGGTAAATCCCATCTAAGGAGTAGGCGCCTCCAGAAACAAATTTCGCACTCATGCTGACTCCGTTGTAGACAAAGCCATCCTTCAGTTTGGAAATGAATTGCTCGGTATTTACGACGGCTAATTGATATTGTTGGGCGACATTTCGGATGATGGCATTGTACGCTTCTATTTTGTTTCGAAGGGTGTTCAATTCCCCTGCATCCAAGATAAATTCATCGCGAATCGGGAAAAGGACGCCCATTTGATTGCATTTTACAGAGTCCAATGGCAAACTAAGGAGCAATAATTCAGTCGATTGAATTTGGCGAACAGCGAACATGTTTGCGGTAGAATCGACCATCATGAATGGATTTGCGCCCAATTGAAAGTAAAATCCAAGTGGATTGTAGATGCTATTCAAGGTTCCTAAATTGCTATCGTCTAATGTTAATCCATTCCAAGGGATGGTGGTGAAATAAGGCATTTGACTCACATCTGGAATGCTTGCAACGACGCCTTTTGCACCTGAGGAAGTTAAATTAAAGAGGATTTGTTCGTAGTTCTGTTGAAATTCAAGTTCGGTAGGCAAGGTTTCATTTGTGCCGCCTGATTTTGCGAAATCTAATACATCTTCTAATCCGATGTATAATTGGAAAAAGCTGGGAGGACTAGCAGTGAGTTCATTGAGTAAACTCGCATTTGGGGAGGAGGACATGCGCTGAAAGAAGGCATTGCTCGCCGACAAGTTCGTATTCGTGAATTGATTGGATTTTAATCCAGGAATACCAAATACATGAAATGGGTGATTTGCTTGATAAACGTTTTGAGTCAAACAGCTTAAATCGCCAACTGCAGCAATTCTCACAGGAGATAAACTACTGACACCTTTACAATCTGTTTTGAACGAAAGATGAAAGGGTGCTAGTCCACTCATGCTGACTCCAATCGACAAGCCGTCTAAAAAGGGAATATTGCTTGTTGGTGCAGCAATGAATTTCATTTGAGTTGCCAAGATATTTGCCAGCGAGTTTTCCTGATTTTCTTTGGTGAATCCATCATTCATGTAGCCACCCATTTGACCATCACCGATGTATAGGATATTTGTCACATCGATTTCGCCTGCTGGATTCGGTATTTTATTTTTTGGCTCACAAGAAAGTAAGGCCAGTCCACAGACGCATATAAAAAATATATTGCGGATCATCCTCATTACCATTTGTAGTTTAGGGAAATACCAGGAGCTAGCGCAACCGTTTGAAATGTGCCGTTCAGTTGTGTTTCCAAATTTTTATCTATTCTCGTCAGCTTTGTTGCGTAGCAGGATGCATCAACGGAAAAGTGCTTGTTAAAAAGGTAAGTAAGTCCAAAAGTTCCATATGCGCGATTCGCATCCGGTGTTTCAGGCGTTACAAATCCGGATTGAACAGGCGTAAAACCGAATCCACCACCTGCTCGAATCACCAGATGTTCATTTGGAGTAAAAGAGGCACCACCTCGAAAAGCGAAGATACTTTTGTAGTTTCTAGCAGATTTTGTATCCAAGAGTGAACTCGTATTCAAGGCGTAATCAAAAGCGAGTGTGTCGTACACTTTCCAATTCACATAGTTGATGTCTAGAATAAACTTCCATTTCTTAGCTGCATCCATTGAAAAGCCAAGGCTAAGTACACTTGGCAAGGGTAGCGCCGCTGAAAAAGTTCCGTTGGGAAAATTACTTGACAAGGAACTTGGAACGGTAAATGTTGCTTGTCCATCTGCCACCGCCATGGAAACTTTGGATCGATAAGTGAGTCCGATAGAAAAAAGCGGATTTACATGAAAAAGGACACCTGCGTTATATCCGAATCCAAGTGCTTTTCCTGCCAGTTCTGCGTGACCATAATTTCCTAGGCTATCTTGAACAGGAATGTCCTTTTGCAAGTTAACGCTTCCAGAACTGAACACAAATCCACCGCCAACTCCGAGTCGTTCACTGATGCGGTAGGAAAAAGTAGGCTGTATGAAAATTGCTTTTAAGGAAAGCCTTGTTAAAGCGAAGCGTCCAATCCAATTTGGCTCCCATTGAACCGTACTTCCAAAAGGCGTGTAAATGGCTAGTCCAGTGCTAAGCGGTTCCAATTTGTTTTTAAAACGATATAAACCGTAAGCGGAAAAGGGTGTCCCAACAGGATTATTCGTTGAATAGTTTTCCTGCGTGGCAGAATCTGTATAGTGAATCGCCGCAAAAATAGGAGTAGTCGCAAGATTTATTTCCGATTTATTCGCAAATGCAGCCGCCCCAGGATTGAAAAAAAGGGTGGATGCATCCGTATAAAGTGCTGTTCCAGCGCAACCCATACCTTGTTGTTTTTGACCTTGAAAATTCACCTGAAACCCTTGTCCATAGGAAAGTAGTGAACAAAACAGAGTTAAAGACAGGCAAAGTATTTTCATTAAAGAGTTGAAGGTTTATACTTGGGTTTTACCAAATGTATTAAATTTAGTCGAACAAAACTTAATCCTTTCAAATGAAACCTGTTTTACTCACTTCCATTCTCATTCTTTTAGGAACAACCTTTCAATCCATCGCGCAGGACTTTCCAGCTTATGTGATTTACACGAGTAATGGCAAAAAAACCACCTTTGACAAACTCGAAGATGCGACGGAAGGGAAGGAGCTTATTTTATTTGGTGAATTTCACGACAATCCGATCTCTCATTGGTTGCAATTGGAGTTAACGAAAGAACTTTTTGAAGAAAATGGCGCAAATCTACAATTAGGCTTTGAAATGTTCGAGCAGGACCAACAAGAATTGTTGAGTCAATATTTGACGGGCAATTTAACGGCAAAGCAGTTCAAAGACACGATGCGACTTTGGCCAAATTACGAAACGGATTATGCGCCAATTGTCGAATTTGCCAAAACCAACAAGTTATTTTGCGTTGCGTCGAACGTTAAACGGAAATATGCTTCCTTGTTATTTAAAAAAGGAAGAAAGGCCTTGGACACGTTGTCAGCAGAAGTGAAAGCTCAAATGGCACCGATCGATTTTAAAGTGGATTCAAGTCTATCCCAATACCGTGAGGTTTTTATAATGGGTGGACACATGGGAGTAAACATGGGCATGAACATGGTGGAGTCGCAAGCATTTAAGGACGCAACGATGGCACAATTTATATTAGCGAATCCTGGAAGAAAAGCAGGAACGGTTCACCTACATTTCAATGGAGCCTTTCATTCCGATTTCCACCAGGGGATCCTTTGGTATGTGCAACAAAAACAACCAAATATTCGTGTTTTAACCATTTCAACGGTGACACAAGCTGATGTACGCAAACTAGATAAGGAGCATCTTGGACGAGCAGACTTTATTATCTGCGTGCCTGAATCCATGACTCGAACACATTAAGAATTTCTAGAAACGGAAGTTACTTTAGCTGAAATAGTCCCTTGAATGGTTTCTGTTTCAATAGCTGTATCGATGTCAATGATAGACTTTTCGTCAATGGCTTTCCCATTGATTCTCGTGATACTATATCCCCTTTTTAACACATGAATAGGGTCTAAAAACCGCACTTTTTCTTCGATTTGATTTACTTTCTGTACTTCTTTATCTATGTAGAACAGAACTTGTGGTTTGAGTCGCGTTTCTTGATTTTGAAGTGCTTGGTGGTGAACGGACAATTGATTTCGGGATTGATGTTGTACTTGAAATTGAACAGACAAAAAACGTTCTTTCGCATGTTGTACTCTTTTTTGAACTCCTTGGTGTATTCCGTTGGCAAGGGCGATAAGACTTTGTCGTTTCACATTCAGAAAGCGATTGCTCTCCAATAAAATGTATTGTGCCAATTGTTGAACTTCCAAATCAAATTCACGGAATGTGAGCACCAAAAACTCCGCTAATTTGGTTGGAGTAATGGCATTTCGATAGGCGACCAACTCGGCTACGGTTAAATTGGTGGAATGACCGATACCTGTCAAAACGGGAATAGGGAATGTTGCAATTGCTTGACAAAGTACGAAATGATTGTAGCAAGTCATACCCACTTCTGCACCACCTCCACGGACAATCACGACGATGTCAAAATGATCGATTTGCTTTTTGATGTTCTCCAAAGCAGCACAAATGGATTGAACGGCTAAATCTCCTTGGACATACGCCTCAAAAAGGCTCGTTTCGAAATAGTACTTGTTTGGATTATCATGTAAAACTTGATAAAAATCGGAGAGTCCTTTGCTGGAATCACCGGAAATAATCGCAATTCGTTTCGGAAGTAAGGGGAATTCTTTGGACTGATTGCAATTAATCAACTGAAGTTGTTCTAATTTCCGAAGTGTTTCTTCCCGTTCTCGTTGTAATTCACCAAGCGAGTAGGAGGGGTCGATGTCTAAAATTTGAAGGGTGAGTCCGAATGTAGGATGAAAATTAATTTTGACTTGAAGCAGCAAAGTTTTCCCATCTTGCAGAGGCTCCTTTACGACACGTACAAAAGCTTCATTTATTCGGTCTAGTTGTTGTTTCCAAATTGTACCTGTAATCTGAGCGACAATTTTCCCGTCTTCTTTCTGAACAAGTTCAGGAAACGCGTGTCCACTGGGGTAGCGATTCATCTTGTGCATTTCAGCTTTTACCCAATAATACGTCGAATATCTGTCCTCGATGGTTTTTTGAATCGATTGGACAACTTGTTTAAGGGAGAAGACTTGTTTTTCTGATTGACTCATGTTTTAACACTGGAAAATAAAGGTAGGAAAATCCGCTTAAGTTTATTTCAATGGTATTCCACGCGAGCTTACCGGGCCAGTATTTTTACTTTTCTCAACGGTCATCACGAAGGTAGTTCCGATGCCTACTTGACTTTTTACTTGAATGCTTTGACCATGAGATTCAACGATGTGTTTCGCGATAGCGAGACCGAGTCCAGATCCACCTTCGTTTCGATTTCTACTTTTTTCTACGCGGTAAAAGCGTTCAAACAATCGAGGTAAATGATGTGGTTCTATTCCTGGACCATCATCTTTTATTTCCAACAAATAACGGTCATCTATTTCTAAAATAGAAACAGTTAATTGTCCATTTTCTATACCGTAGGAAATGGCATTTGAAATCAAGTTCGTAAAAACTTGTCCTAATTTATTTCTATCCGCATTCACATATTTCGCTGAATAGGATTTTTCAAAAAGTAAGTGGTAATTTTTTTCCTTGGCAATGAGTTCAAACGACTCGAACGAATCTTTGAGTAGATCTAGTATGTCGAAAGAGCGTATTTCCAGACGTAAATTCTCCGTTTCCATTCTGGTAATTTGATCGAGGTCTTCCAGAATTCCGGTGATTCGATCCGTTGATTTGGATGCTCGTTCCAGAAATGCTCTATTGACATTTGGATCTTCTAATCCACCATCCAAAAGTGTAAGGAGGTAACCTTGAATGGAAAATACAGGAGTTTTTAGCTCGTGTGCTAAGTTTCCCAAAAACTCTTTTCGAAAAGCAGCTTGTTCTTTTAGTTTAGAGATTTCAATCGTACTATTTTCTTTCCACTCAGCAACATTTTTTTCGGCATCCTCCATTAAAGTATCGATGGATTTTTTAAACACACTATTTTCCGGCGCTTTGATTTGAATCGATCGGTAAATGAGGGATAATCGGTGCTGAATAAACCCTTTTAACAGCAAATAAAAAATAAGGTAAGCAAAGACTCCTGAAATGATTGGGATTGCAATAATTAGTTCTTGAGTTAAGATCAGAATGTTGTGATGAACGAAAAGTGTAAACAGGAAAGTGACGAGCATAAATGCCAAACTTCCAAACAAAATTAATACGCTAGGTCTTGCTGTTTTCATTTTTCCTTGAAGGTATATCCGACTCCTTTGATAGTACGAATATAATCATCTCCAAGCTTTTCACGCAATTTTCTTATGTGTACATCAATTGTTCTTTCACCAACGATGGTTTCGTTGCCCCAAACAACGGATAGAATTTGGTCTCTATTGAAGACTTTACCTGGTCTACTCGCTAGTAATTCGAGTAACTCAAATTCTTTTTTAGGAAGGGTTAAAGATTCACCATTAACGAGCACCAAAAAACGATCTCGGTCAATCTGAATGTTTGATTCAATTTGTTTTTCTGAATTCTTTGTTCTTCTGAGCAAAGATTCAATTTTACTCAATAGCAACCTTGGTCTAATTGGTTTATTGATGTAATCATCAGCTCCAGCTTCAAAGCCTGCTATTTGAGCATAATCCTCAGTTCGTGCAGTCAGAAAAGCAATGATGGGTTGATTTAGATTTAAATCTTTACGAATGATTTGACATGTTTCAATTCCATCCATGATTGGCATCATAACATCTAAAAGAATGAGCGATGGATTGATTTGTTGAACCATGCGCAGAGCTTCTTGTCCATTTGACGCCACAAAAACTTTAAATCCCTCCTTGCGGATATTATAGGAAAGAAACTCAAGGATGTCTGGTTCATCGTCAACGATTAAAATAGTGTGTCCTTTTGAGTTTTCCATGGGTCTAAAAAAAGGCTGCTAGACCAGGTCTAGCAGCCGTAAGTAAAATTATTTTTGAATCATTAATTTCTGATTCTCACTTCCATTTGAGTTTGTCAAACGTACAGTGTAGAAACCTGAAGAAAGATTCGCAACATCGAAGGAAACGTTATTTGTTCCAATTTCGATAGATTCATTTTGTGCAATCACACGACCAGTTGCATCGATTAATTCGATTTGGATAAGGTCATTTGTATTTTGTTCGAAAGCAACGTTTACTGTTTCGTTAGCTGGATTAGGGAAGATTGTCAGGTTTGAACTTGAAGCCAATTCGTTTAATCCTACTGTTACATCTACTATGAATACGATTGTGTCTGTACAGTTTGCATTGATTGCAGTTAACACTACTGTATACGTTCCATTCACAGCATATGCATGCGCTGGTGCGGTAGCAGATGAGTTCGTGAAGTCACCGAAATCCCATGAGTATGATGCAGCACTTGTAGACGTATTCGTGAATGTTGCAACGTTGCCAGATAATGTCATAGTACCAGCTGCTGTTGGACTAGCATTAAATGTTACGCTAATTGGAGCAGAAGCACCAACGCCGTTACATGCATTTGCATTTGTTGTAATTACGTTTATGTTAGTTGTAGTCGCTGTAACATCGATGCTTTGAGTAGTTGCGCCTGTTGACCATAAATAGCTATCAGAAGTAGAAGCTGTAATTGTTACAACATCACCTTCACATGCTTCTGTTGAAGTAGCGTTTATAGTTGGTACTGGAGCGTTAGAAACGTTTACAGTAGTTGCAGCTGAAGCGGCTGAACATCCGTTTACGTCAGTAACGGTTACAGAGTAAGAACCAGATGATGTCACTGTAATTGTCGCACCTGTTACAGATGTAGACCAAACGTTACCAGTAGTTGAACTAGAAGATAAATCAACTGACCCACCCGTACAGAAAGTTGTTGCTCCGTTTGCAGTAATCGTTGGTGTTGTAGGTAATGCATTTACAGTAATGGTAATAGCGATACGTTGACTTTCGTCATTGTTCACGTTAGCTTGACTTACATAATAAGTAAATGTACCAGCTGTAGATGTTGAAGGTGTTGGAGCAGTTGTTGTAAATGCACCACCTGTTGCTTGCGTGTACCAACGTAATGTGTTGCCCAAAGCAGCATTCGCTGTTAAAGCAGAAGCTGTAGCGCCTTCACAATATGTGTAAGAAGCTGCACTTGTTGTTGGAACGGCAACACTATAGAATTTTGCATTCATGAAGTTCGCACCTGAAGCAGCGACAGAACCAGTAGCTAAACGCGCATCTGGAGCAGTTCCTAAAGCAGTAAACAAGTTCACCCAGTTGATTTGTGTAAGAGTTTGCGTAGAGTCATTTCCATCAGCACCCCAGAAAGATGTATAGAATGCAGACGTTGAAGCTGCTCCACCACTTGTTCCAGCGTTATAGATTGTATTGGTGTTATTTGCGTAGTTAACCGTATTGTTGTTTGAGAATACAAGTGTATCTCCGTTCACGTTGTTTACAACAGCAGTCCCTTCAATAGAAAGTCCTTTTTCCCATCCAGTTGTTAATGTATTAAATACAGATGTTGCTGTGTTTCTTCTTAAACGGAATGATTTTTCGAATTTCTCTCCAACAGGAAGAGCAATTGTTCCATTTCCTTTTGGACCAACGATGGTACCATTAGAGAAAATAGGCTTTGTTTTTGGTTGAGCTGTTGATCCTGCTGCGTCGTTATCTGATTCAAAACAGTTTGAGTCTCCAGGAGCATCAAATAAATCTTTGTCACGAATGGACAAGAAGAATTGAACTTTTCCTCTGTATCCAAAATCCGTATCGAAATCATCGTCTAATCCTCTGTAAGCGATTAAGTGTTTACAGTTAACTGTGCCACCGAACCATTCGAAAGAATCGTCACCGCTGAAAGCAATCTGTACGTTATCTACAGTTGTACCACTTCCTACTGAACCAAAAGTAATTCCATTTACTTCTTTGTTTGGCTCAAGAGCGATACCAGCGAATTCAATTCTAACATAACGAACGATTCCGGAGTTATCCGTATCGAAGTTACCACCGAATTGTGTATCTGTTGTTGGTACAATACCTTCAATGTTCGCTACACCCCCTGGTTGGTTGTTTTTAGCAAGTCCTAGCATGACAATTCCACCCCAGTCACCTTCGTTACGCGCTCCAACTGCTTCGTTTGAAGTAAATACGATTGGGTTACTAGCTGATCCGTCTGCAATCATCTTTGCTCCACGTGTAATAATAAGTGTTGCTTGTGTTAATTTGTCACCACGAATAATGGTTCCAGGAGCAATTGTTAATGTCGCGTTGTTTTTCACATACACTTTGTTCTGTAATTTAACCACACCACTCCATGTTGTATTGGTTGTGATGTCTGCGGATACAGTTGTAATAGTGGCAGGATAAACTGTGTTTTCAGGATCGAAGTTCGACCATCCTGATGTCCAGTCGGTAGCAGGTGTGTTGTCCGTTACCGGAAAGGCACCTTTGTAGTTAGTTACTGACCAAAATGCATCTTGTGCACTTAGAATCGAGCTAGCAAGTAATGCTGCGAATAATAAATAATTTTTTTTCATTTTTCTTATTTTTTTTTATCGAAGCAAAGTTCCGTCGTAATATGGGGCCTTACGTTAATCGACTCTTAATTATACTTTAAGAGTTTGTTAAGAATGTTGCACCAATGTTAACAAACAAAAAAAGCGGCTTAAGCCGCTTTTTCATAAAAAGATAGATTACAGTTAGTTAGAACTTGTATTTCAAAGACAAGCTAACGGTCTGACCAAAGGTAATTTCTTGCCAAGCGCTGTCAATTCCTTTGTCGTATTTTTTATTTTTATTAATGTCTTGGAAGAAAACTAAATCTTGAGCCAAGGCGTCTTTCACATTTAATTTGATTTCAAATTTATCATTGAACATTTTCGAAATTTGAAAATCTAACACATTTCGACCGTTTTCCCAAACACTCGGTTCTTGAATACTACCAGCAATTGCGATTCTTTGTCCGACTAAATTATAAGACATACTTACATTCAGTCCATTTTCATTCGTATAGAAAAGCCCAGCATTGATAATAAAAGGTGATTGTCCTTGCATCGGACGCGATGAATTTGGATACTCCTCTTGTCCAGATACACTACTAAGGTTCACTTTTGATTGAATGAGCGAAGCGTTTGTGTAGAAAGTAAAGTTTTTCCAGAAGGAATTCGTGTCTTTACTCAAGAAATCTAATTTCTTGCGGTATTCCACTTCTGCCCCATAACTTTTAACAGCTGTAACATTGCGGTAGTATAATTCTGGTGTACCAGATGTTCCAGTACGCAAGATAAGTTCTATTGGATTTTGAAAATCTTTGTAGAATCCTGAAACGCTGATCACTTGTCCTTCTCCAGGGAAATACTCTAATCGTGCATCGTAGTTATTAATGAGTGCGCGTTGTAATTTAGGATCACCCGATGTTAAGTTATCATTTAAGAAGTTGTAAAACGTAAATGGTGCAAGTTCACGGAATTCAGGGCGAGACAATGTTCTTGAAGCACTTGCTCTGAATTGGAAACGTTTTGTGAAGCTGTAGGTTAAATTGATGGAGGGTAAAACATCGACAACTGTTGTGTCAAGGTCTCTTTGAGCGTTAGAACCGAATTCGATGTAATGAAACTGTTGGTTGTACGATTCTAAACGAGCGCCTGTTACGATTCTTAATTTACTGAAGACACGTGCGTCAATCATGGCGTAACCAGCATTTAAAAAAGAAGATGCTTGGTAACTGTCGTCCACATTTGTTCCTTCTTCTAACTTGAATCCACCTTGACCATCGGCCATTAATCCTAGGTTCTCCGCACTAAAAATTTGGTCTTCAGGCAGTAAAAGTAGGTTTGAATTAAAGCTAGAACTTCCAGCCGGATCTAATTTACTAAATCCAAGATTTCTTGCGTCGAATGAGCGTGTTCTGTATTGATGCATTCCACCTGCTTTCAAGAAGTTTTTAGAATCTTCATTTCCAAGTAGATAAGAAGCATCATATCGACCGCTGTAGATACGTTCATCTAAATTAGACCAGAACATATTTCCAGCGCCAAGTGTAGAAATGTCGTTTGCTTGAATGACCGCAAAGTAAGGTAGAGTAGTATCCACCTGTTGGTAAACCGTTCTTCTTAGGAATGGAATTTGTCGAGAGATGTCGCTAATCCCTGTATTCCAAGAAAGTTTCAATTTATCTTTAATTGTATGATTTCCAATTAACTGACTACTTAATAAGTTATTTTGCGTGTACCAGATATTCGTTGATTTCTCGCTATACATGGACTCCACATCCATGTCACGTTTTCCATTTCTTGTATTTACTTTGTCATCTGAACTAATAGAATACAATGTCTTCAATTGAATATCATTTTTTGGATTCAATTGGTATTTCAAATTGAGCATACCCGTATTTAATACAGATTGTGTGTATGCGGAATCGCGTAATTCATTTTTTGTTACTACCCCGGTAGCTTGTTCCTCGAATTCTCTTCTCGTCACATAATTAAACTGAAAGTTGTTCGTATAAGAGTAAGCAAATACATAGCCAAATTTTTGTTTGTTTTTCAATTTAAACATGTTCCCAATAGAGTATTGTAGACTAAGGTTGGGCATTGCCGTCATATTGGATGATCCCCATGAGTTTGGAATTGATTTAGCGAAAGCTGCTTTTTGATCACTTGTTAACGCATTAAATTCAGCTGTTGTCGGAAGTCCTTCAGGTAGTTGACGTGTGTTTGAACCCAAACCGAATACATCAGAGTAGCCACTTGTATAGGTCTTAAAATTTTTGAATGTACTAATGGTATTGTATGCGCCACCGATTTGAATATTCTGAAAAGCCTCATCGCGTGGTTCTAATGTTTTAATATCGATTACTCCACCAGCAAATTCTCCTGGAAGTTCGGGGGTCGCACTTTTCATAACAAAAAGGTTCTCCAACATGTTGGATGGGAAAATATCGAACGCGAATGCCTTACGGTCACTTTCTGTACTTGGTAGTGATGCACCGTTGATAAGAGCGAAGTTATACCGATCACTTAATCCGCGTACCACAACAAATTTATTGTCTTGCACACTTGCTCCACTGATGCGTTTAAATACATCTGAAACACGTGCATCAGGTGTTTTTATAAACGTATTTTTATTAATGCCGTCCACAAGGCCACCTTGATTTAACTGCATTTTAGTGATTTCTGCATCACCTTTCGGTTTTGTCTGGAAAATAACCTTCACGTCTTTTTCCGTTTTGGTTGCATTGTCCATGTCGAAATTCACCTCTGTTTTTTCTCCAGATTTAACGATAATGTTTTCAACTTTCTGAGATAGATACCCCATGAATCGAACTTCCATTACGTAGGTTCCCGGCTCAACAGATGGAAAAGTGAATGTCCCAGTTGCATCGGATACCGCAATTTTATTGAGTCCCATCAACATAACTTTAGCTGACTCTAATGCATTGTTATTGTTTTTGTCTTTAATAATCCCAGAGATACTGCCCGATTGCGCAAAGGAAAAGAGTTGAATAGAGCAGAAAATAAGCAGGGTAAAAAAACGAAAATAGGTCTTCATAAAACGGATTTAATTTACGATGCAAAGGAACGCTGACTCTTTCATACGTAAATTAATGAAAAGTTAAGGTTATGTTAAGAGAATGAGTATTAAAGTTAACACTTCCTTAATATGAGAAAAGGAGGACTATTGCCCTCCTTCTCTATATCATCGTTTTATGTTTTTTTAGTCGAAAACAACCTTCATTTCCACACGTCTATTTTTCTGACGTCCTTCCGGTGTATCATTCGTTGCGATTGGTTTTGATTCACCAAAGTAAAGTGTATTCAAGCGTGCCAAATCAATCCCTTGAGAAACGAGGTAGGCTTTCACCGCTTCTGCACGTTTTTTAGAAAGCAACATGTTTGCCGTATCATCACCTTGGCTATCGGTATGACCAGTTATCTCGAGTTTCCAGGTTGGTTTTTTCTTCAAGACTTCGGCTAATTCACCCAAGGACACTTTCGAACCTTCTAAGATCACATCTTTCGCTACCTCAAACTCTAAGTTATCAAATGCAGTTTTCAATACCTCAATAATTGCTTGTTCAATCACTGGACAACCTTTGTTGGATTTTGGTCCAGGTGTGTTTGGACAATCATCATCTTTGTCTAGAAGTCCATCTTTGTCACTGTCTTTGTAAGGACAACCTTTGTTGGCAATAGGTCCAGCTAAGGTTGGACAATCATCATCTTTGTCTAAGATTCCATCACCATCGGTGTCTTTGTATGGACAACCACGATTTTCTTGAGGACCAGCGACATCCGGACATTCGTCGATGAAGTCGTACACGCCATCAGCATCTTTATCTGGACATCCTTTGTTTTCTTTTGGACCAGCATTGTCTGGACAAGCGTCTTCCTCATCTTTCACACCGTCACCATCGCGATCTGGACAACCTTTGAGTGCAATTAAGCCCGCAACTGTTGGACAATCATCTTCTGAATCGATGATTTTATCACCATCTGTATCTGGACATCCTTTGAATTCTTTCAATCCGGCTACATCTGGACAGGCATCTTTTTTGTCAATGATTTTGTCGCCATCTTTATCCGGACAACCGTTGAACTCCGCTGTTCCTGGTTCGTTAATACAGTCGTCTTGAGAATCTGGAATACCATCATTGTCTGTATCTGGACAACCTTTGAATGCCCATGTTCCCGGGACATCTTTACACTCATCTTTTTTATTCGACACCTTGTCTTTATCCTTGTCTTTTACACGGTGATAAAGGATAGGTAAACGAGCACCGGCGTAAAGTTCAATTCCACTCACGTCATTTTTTGCCATGAGGGTTTTCATATCGGTAATTCCTAATACAAGAGGACCGATTCGTGTCGCTAAACCATATTTCATTCCACTGTATTGATTCATGGAAATCGGCATGTACACGCCGAAATAAGGACTATCAAAACTAGGGGTGATGGAGAACTGATTCGCTGTTTTGACTTTCGTATCTTTTCCTTGCGATATGATGTTCACCATGGAAGTAGCGTTGATATAAAAGCCTTTCCAAATCTGATAATCAACTTGAACGCTCACCGCTGTTGGTGTGCGCATTCTAAACGTTTCTGATGGATCTTGAAGGGATACCCATTCTTGGTTTCCGGCTGTAGTAGATTGTTGGATAAGGCTGTCGATAACTCCGTCGAATCCTTCTAGGCTCGTCGCCGTATTAAAGGTTTGAAGGTTGAATAAGTTCGAAGTATTTACAGCGAAATTACGACTTAATCCACCTTTGGTGAATTTCATGCTACCCATATCTACAATGGAGAACCCTGCGCGCAGTTTGTATTTGTTTTCATCTCGACGCCACAAATCGGTTTCTCCATCCATGTCGTATTTGAATTTGGCATATTTAGGTCGCCATTCGTAGACTGCTCCGATGTCTAAGCCGAACCCTAGTTTAGACGACGGATCAATCAAATCTGAAATACTTTGATTTTGTCCGTTCATGCCAGCGTTAAGGATTCCATTGATATTGTTCGAATAACCGTAATCAAACGTACCTGTCAAGTATTGAGAAGTATCCTCATTGACTAAATTATAAGAGAAGTCATCGGTAAAAACATAAGCCGCTGCATGTCCGAGTAAAGCCTTCGGAGAGACGCCAATTTTTAAAAAATGTTCTTTATTATCGATTAATACTTGCGAATAGTTGAATCCAACTTCCGACCAAGTCATGTAATTTACGTTGAATAATTGTTCATTGTAAACAGCGTCCCATAAACTAGGATGTTCTAATCCGTCTTCTGCTAAAACTGCCAACTTTGGATCCATGTTGTCCACATTGACAATCGTTCTGTTTCGAATATTAAACCCAATTGACGTTTTTTCATTGATATGGAACATCGTATTTAACAGGTCAACTTGGAAATTGATGTTTGCTCCAAGTGTTTTTGTGGAGGTTTCATCGTAGTTGTGCACCACGAAACGATCAATAAAACTTGAATCTGGTTTCGACCAAGAATTTAGAATGTTCGAATCTGAAAATGACTTGTACCAACCATATCCTTGTCCACCTTGTGCGCTACGCATGGCATTCGCATCAAAGTACCCGAAGTTTTGGTATACATTCATGTTGGCACCGAAAAGCAACAGATCAAATTTATAGCGTCCATCTACGAAGCTAGCTGGATTGACTTGGTTTCCAATCACACCTGAATAATTACTGGATGCAAGTCCGAGGTAGCTTTGTGCTTTTAGTGTCGCTGTTGAAACTAAAAGAGAGAGGCAGATGAGTAGTTTTTTCATAGTTTATTGTTTGGTATATTGGATGATATAAGAACCTAAAAACGTGGTGATTGAATAAGCATTAGCCCCAAAAGAACTTACTTCTACTTTTGTTTCACCGTGTTTTTCATTTTGGTCATTTTCGCGTCCGTTTTGATCTAAAATATATAATTCATTTTCAAGTCCATCTAACACACAAATCAAGGGAATCCCTTGTTTAGAGCTTTGGATACTCATTGATGTGATTTCTTGTGCAGGCAGTGTCTTTTCCCAAAGTATCTTCCCATTTTGTTGGTATGCGTATAGTTCTTTCCCTCTTGTTAACACGAAAACAACTTCTTTGTTTAGTACATAGGAACCGAGCAGTTTAACGTTGTTTTTTGTTGGAAATTGTGTTGCCTTTCCATTTTTCATCATCGTTAAACTTGCATTCTTGACGGAAACCGGGATTAATTCAATACCTGTACTGATTAAATGGTAGGTGCTGTCAACGGAAATCTTGGTTAATGTTTTACGTTTTTCTAAATCGATCGTATAGTACATGGAAGATGTCAAAACGCCAAGTGTCGGTTTTTTCACTTGAGAAGTCGCTTCCAATTGTCTGATGTTGCCAATCACTTGGAAAGGCTTGATAATTGATCCTTTGTCGCTCATTATTTGAATACTCTTTTCTGTGTTGGCCACAACAAATTCCAGTTTATTTTTTAGTGCGTATGCAAGCGGAGGACAATTCTTTTGATTGGACATACGGAAAGCAAGACGACCATTCCGATCAAATAGTTGGCTTTCTGTGGCAAATTGAATCGCCACGTAGGTTTGACCAACATGAATAAGTTGCATGGAAATCACTTCTTGCGGACAAGGTTTCTCCCATTTTTTCAATCCATTGATGTATCCAATTAGCTGGTGGTTTTCAGTTAAGGCGATAACATTCCCTCTTTCCGGGAAGGCAGCAAAGTCGATTACGCGCACACCCGGATTCATCACGAAATAATCTTTTATTTTCTGATTTTCCTTTCGTTCAACTAGATCAATCATACGGCAACTCGTCTCCACCATTTTTTTACCGTATACGCTAATCGACTGTTGCTTAGATTTGGACACTTGTCGATGCGCAACTTTTCTCGGTAGGTAGCCATAGGTCAGCGTCATGCGTTTTTCATCTTGCGAAAGGGTATTTGCGAGTTCCGCTTCAGAGATCACATAATCTAGAAATTCTTTGGATGTGGACACTACGGCAAATCCATCGATTAAGGCGACATGAAGTGTTGTATTGAGTGAAGAGCTATCCGATTTCTCCTCCAAGAATCTAGAGAAACGGATGTGCTGGTATTCGGCACTTATTTCGTTTGATCCCTCCACTTGCAAGTGTTCATTTAAAATGTCGATCGGACTATAATCTTCTTGGTAGTCAAAAATAGCAGCGCTTTTCTTATCCTTAGAAACAAACACGATCCCATTTGAAATCATTTGCTTAGAAAAAATGGAATGTGCAAAAACGGGATCAACTTGTGTTAAATAGGATTTTTCATAAAATGAATAGCTATCGATGTTTGCAGGAACAAAGGGGGAGAAAATTCTTCTGTCATCAATTTCTTTAATTTGATTCTTACCCGTATAGCTTTTTGTATAGGTATAAATGCGTCCTTTTTTAATATACATGTCACTCACGCGAAGTCCATTCTTTTCCGAAGAAAGATACAGTCGACTCAGGCTTGATTTTGTGTCCATTTGAAAAGAAAAACCACTGGATTTGGGTAATTCGTCTTGGTAAATCAACAACTGATTCCCTTTAAAAATTCCATGTAGTTTCCCGTATTCGAAGGAATTCAGTTTCCCGATTTCAAAAGGAAAAAGGCCGTTTTTGAAGAGCGCTTGAATTTCTTTACTCGACCATGAATTTCTTTTTTCGAGTAGGAACAACACTTTACGAGAACTAAAAATGAAGGAACAAGGTTCAGAGATGCGTTGCGACAAGGATGAATAGAGGGATTGATTGAGCGCTATTGTTTGAATACTGTGATCGTCCCAATTCACTTCGTAGGGTTGATGGATGGCCCAAACAGCTCCATCGGATTCTTGAAAATAGCTTCTAAAATTGCTCGTATTTTCTTGATGTAGCAGGTCATATGAAACAAAACCAATCCACATGATAATGAGGATACTGAGAACGGCAAGAAGAGTACGTTTAATCATTTCAGGTTTTTTTCAAATTTAACTTGAATTCGGAGTGAATAAAAAGGAGAGATTGATTTAAATTAACAAGTGAATGTTTAATCGAATAATTCCAATTGGCTTTTATCCGCGAGTAAGCGATAAGTCATTCGGTGATGTGGACTTGGACCATGTTTTTCAATCGCTAAACGATGTTCTATTGTCGGATAACCCTTGTTTTGTTTCCACTTATACTCGGGATAAAGTTCATGCAAAGAATCCATGATTTCATCCCTTTTCGTTTTCGCTAATATGGATGCAGCAGCGATAGATTGGTATTTACCATCGCCTTTTATGATACAGGCATGAGGGATATCCGCATATGCTTTAAAACGATTGCCATCTATCAGTAAAAAATCAGGCTTAATGGATAATTGGTCAACAGCACGGTGCATGGCTAGAAAACTCGCGTTGAGGATATTTATTTCGTCAATTTCTTCGTGTGAAACGATTCCGACGGCATAGGCTAGGGCATTCGATAAAATTTGATCTCGAAGTAGGAGTCTATTTTTCTCTGTTATTTTTTTGGAGTCATTTAGTCCAATAATTGGCTTCTCTGGATTTAAAATGACGGCTGCGGCAACAACTGGCCCGCTTAAACAACCGCGACCTGCTTCATCGCAACCTCCTTCAATTTGTCCGAGTTCAAAGTATGCTAATAAATTTGCCATTGGATTCAAAATTGCAAAATATTTTGTAGATTAGCACATACGTTTTTAAACCTTCTCGCTATGAAACATGTACTTTTTGGAATCCTTTTCTTTTTGACGGGTTCAATTTCTTTTGCTCAAACAGCAAACACGGCTAGTTGTCCCTCTTCTAAAAATTTAAAAGAAGGCGTTGTTTCAGGTAAAATCGAGGTGACATTGCCAAGTCAATTGAGTCCAGAAGACGTGGCGAGCTACGCAAAGTATTATGAGCCGTTTTTCTTCGTGGATTTTAATTCAAAAAACCATGTTGCTACATTTCAAATGGTTACGAACACCGTTGAATCAAGACGTGTGATTTTACGTTTTTTAGCAGCAAATCAAATTCAAATAGTCGTGGTAGATGGAAAATCATACCAATTACAAGACTTTTATCAAAACTTCCTTGAAAAATGAGAATTTTATCTAGTGCCATTTTAATCCTTGGATTAGCTTTACAAAGTTGTTCATCCTCAAAAGATGCTTTTAAACATTATGGACCTGAAGCGGTAGATAGTGCAAAAGCGATTTCAATGGATGAAATGGTGAAGCAATTCAACCAGAATCCACAACAAGATACCTTTACATTTTCTGCTCCCATCGTGAATGTTTGTCAAAGTGCTGGTTGCTGGGTGAATGTGAAAAAAGAAGACGGTGATTTATTGCGTATTCGCTTCAAAAATCACTTTGGTATTCCACCAAAAACAGAAACAGGTAATGTTGCCTACTTTCATGGGATAGCTTACTTCGATACGATTTCTGTTGAATTGCAGAAACATTTTTTAGAAGATGGACACGCACCGCAATCGGAAATAGACAAAATCGTTTCTCCTAAGATTGAATTAAATTTTCAAGCGGATGGAGTACTTATTCCTTCTTCTTCCTCAAAGCAAAAATAACGAGCAGTACAGATCCTGCATGAATCAGAATTTCCATCCACCAACTACTGGAGAGGAAAATAGCCATCATGTTTGCTGGTATGAGGAAAATAGCCAACAAATGAAACCTACCTTGAAGTTTTTTATCTGAAATCATACATTCCGTTCGGCATAAAACAAAGATGCAAGGGAATGTCGTTTGGATTCAAGTCACTAATCTCTGTGAAGTCATCGAAAAGGTGTAAACCAATGAATAGACAACCTGGCTTGCAATTGGAAAGTAAGCGATCATAGAATCCTTTTCCGTATCCAACCCGATGTCCTTGCTCATTGATCGCCAACAGCGGCACAAAAACCACATCTAAGACCTTCGCAAAAACCTCTTTACCATCCTTTGGTTCAGGTATGCCATACTCACTTAAGGTCAGTTGGCTAGACTGCTCATAAAGAAATAAGCTTAAGCTAAGATCTGAAAAATTTGATTTTGAAAGAACTGGGAATCCACCTTGTTGAATGATTTCTTCTAGCAGTTCGTAGGTGTTGATTTCTTGTTGTTTTTCGATGGGCAAATACAA
>CAMAPI010000035.1 GCA_945860065.1 Chryseobacterium gleum
GTAGCTTTCGTTGTCAATGGACGCGCTTTTGTCGGATTAGGAAAAGGATATTCTGGTAAAAAAGCAAGTATTCAGGAATACGCCGCACCGAATTATGCGCAGTTGTCAGAACTTGAGCACGCTTGTGAAATATATCCAAATCCGTCCAATGGACAAATTCAGTTGAAAACAGCAATTTCTTTGGAATCCATTCAAGTATATAATCAACTGGGAACCTTAACTTTTGAACAGTATTTATCAACCACAGCCGATGTATTGGATTTATCCCATTTGTCAGTAGGTGTTTACCACGTTCTTCTGAAAACATCGAGCGGGCAAACCATTCAAAAACAATTAATGATAAACTAGGCGATGCATAAACTCATATTTCTCATATTTATCAGTTTGACTTTGGGCCTAAGCGCACAAGACTATTGGTTTCCACGTGATACCGTGAAGGGTTCGCCAAAATCTGCTATGACTGCAGTTTCATTTCAAAACATTGGATTAATTATTGGGGGCTTAGATGAGTTTGGTTTCAAAAGAAAAATGTATTCCTATTCGCCTTTTCAAGATGACTGGGATGAAGAAGTTTCCCTCGGCGGAACTTCGGGTGATGGATTAGAACGCGGATCGGCCTGTGCGTTCACGCTATCACATGAAAACATGCAAAAAGCGTATGTCTGCTTAGGTCAAACACAAACCGTGGCCTACATGAAAGACCTTTGGGAATTTAATCCACAAACAGAAACGTGGTCTCAAAAAGCAAACTTTTCCGGAACGGCACGAAGACAATCCGTGTGTTTTACTGCAGCAAACAAAGCCTATGTTGGAACAGGAGAGGATGCAACGGGACTGAAAAAAGATGTTTATGCCTACGATCCGGCATCAAACACATGGACACAACTTGCTGATTTTGCAGGAACAGCCAGACGAGATGCTGTTGCGTTTGAATTAAATGGATACGGATTCGTTGGAACGGGAGACGATGGCACGCTTAAAAA
This sequence comes from Chryseobacterium gleum, assembly GCA_945860065.1. Taxonomy (GTDB): domain Bacteria; phylum Bacteroidota; class Bacteroidia; order Flavobacteriales_D; family Crocinitomicaceae; genus UBA952. The sequence goes on from CAMAPI010000035.1 coordinate 984, forward strand.
TGATCTGTGGATGTATGATGTTCAGTCAGATTCATGGATCGACAAAGCTTCGTTTCCAGGAACACCTCGTGCAGGCGCAGTTGCTTGGGGAGCATTCCCAGTTGCATATTTAGGAACAGGAGAAGATGTTAATGGTGATTTTGAGAATGATTTGTATGAATACAATTATTACTTGAATGCGTGGATTCAACGCGCGAATATCCCCGCGCCAGGCAGAAAAAATGCCTTTGCCTTTTACATCGATGGTGTTTCTTATGTGGGAGCAGGATATAATGGGGTCTTCTTAGAAGATTTCTGGGCCTATTCCGGGACAGCTGGATTCAATTCTTTAGAACAGATACAGGTAACATTATTCCCAAATCCTGTCCAAAATAAACTGAATGTTCAATCAGAACAACTGATGCATCATCTGAGCATTCTATCGATGGATGGAAAACAATTGTATTCCTCCTCGGAACAAAGGAATGAGATTGAATTGGATGTTTCACTGTGGCCTGTTGGCACCTATCTTTTTCAATGTGAAATCAATGGTATACCACAAGAAAAAAAGTTTGTAAAATGCGAGTAGTGTACTTTTTCTGCATACTTAGTGTCCTTTTTTCGTGTTCAGAACCGATAAACACCAAAAAACAAAGGGAGGTTCCCTACTCAAAAACGGCCGCTCCTGTGAAAAGGATGGATGTTTCTCGTCCAAAATCAACGACGAGCACATCAAAGTATACCCTTGCAACTTTTCTGCAACCTGAAGGCTGGGGTTATTACATCAGTGAAAACGGGAAACAAATCATTCACCAAGAAACCATTCCTGGAGTACCAGGAAATCAGGGATTTCAAAGCTCTGAAGAAGCCATGAAAGTGGCCGAATTCGTGCGTTCGAAAATGGACAAAGGAACCTTCCCTCCCACAATTTCGGAGGAAGAACTTCAAAAACTAGGAATTTCTTGGAGGAATTGAGTTAGAGACTCGGCTAATTAGCTGAAATCTACTAACTTTGCATCCATGAAAAGATACCGAATTTCCGAGATTTTAGCTGAAAACTCACCATTGAAAATTGGAGAGGAAATCAATGTAAAAGGCTGGGTGCGCGCCTTCCGTAGTAACCGATTCATTCAATTGAATGATGGTTCTTGTATGGCAAATATTCAAGCCGTTGTTGATTTTGAACAATGGGATGAAGCACTTTTAAAGCGCATCACCACCGCTTCGGCACTTTCACTAACTGGAAAATTGTTGGAATCTCAAGGTGCTGGACAACAAGTTGAATTAAAAGTTGAACACATTGAAATCTTAGGTGATGCACATCCGGATGAGGTTCAAAAAACAGTCATGCAACCGAAACGCCATAGCTTGGATTTCTTGCGTGAACAAGCACATTTACGCTTTAGAACAAACACCTTCGGTGCAGTTTTTCGTATTCGTCATTCCGTGGCTTTTGCGATTCACCAGTTTTTTAATGACCGTGGATTTTATTACTTACATACGCCAATCATTACAGGTTCTGATGCCGAAGGAGCAGGAGAAATGTTCCGTGTAACAACTTTAGATGCGAAGAATCCACCGTTGAATGAAGATGGGTCAGTGAACTTTAAAGAGGATTTCTTTGGAAAAGCAGTGAACTTGACGGTATCCGGACAATTAGAAGCGGAATTGGCCGCGACTGCGCTTGGACAAGTGTATACATTTGGTCCAACGTTTAGAGCAGAGAATTCGAATACTTCTCGTCACCTTGCGGAGTTTTGGATGATCGAACCTGAGGTTGCTTTCAACAACTTGAAAGACAACATGGACTTAACAGAAGATTTCTTAAAATACATTTGTTCTTACATTTTAAAGAATTGCTCGGAGGATGTGACGTTTTTAAGTGAACGCGATGCCCAAGAACAAGCGCAAAAACCTCAAAATGAGCGCCATGATATGACCTTGCTGGAACGCTTGAAATTTGTCGTTGAAAATCCATTCAAACGTTTGACCTATACCGAAGCGATTGATGTCTTGATGAATTCCAATCACTACAAAAAGAAGAAATTCAAATATCCAATTGAATGGGGAATCGATCTTCAAAGTGAACACGAGCGTTATTTAGTGGAAAAAGAATTCAACTGTCCAGTGATTTTGACGGATTATCCAGCGAAAATCAAAGCGTTTTACATGCGTTTGAACGAAGATGGTAAAACAGTTGCGGCAATGGACGTTCTGTTCCCTGGAATTGGTGAAATCGTTGGAGGTTCGCAACGTGAAGAACGTTACGATGTATTGCTTCAAAAATGTGAGGAATTCCATATTTCTGCGGAAGAACTTTGGTGGTACATGGACACACGTAAATTCGGTACCGTGCCACATGCTGGATTTGGACTTGGATTCGAACGTATGGTGATGTTTGTGACAGGTATGTCCAACATCCGCGACGTCATTCCTTTCCCGCGCACGCCATTGAACGCAGAATTTTAATCAAGGCAATTTTTCCCGGCAATAAATCCGGTGGTCCATGCGGCTTGGAAATTAAATCCGCCCGTTATTCCATCGATGTCTAATATTTCTCCTGCGAAGTACAAACCCGGAACGCGTTTACTTTCCATATTGCGAATATCGATGTTCGTCATAGAAACGCCACCTGCCGTCACAAATTCTTCTTTGAAGGTCGTTTTGCCTTTGACCTCGTAACGATCGTTTAGGAGGATATTTACCAGCTTATTGGTGTTCTTTTTACCCAGTTCTTGCCAGCGTATTTCACTCGGAATCTCCGCTTTCGCCATTAAAAAATGCCAAAGTCGGTTCGTAATGTGAAAAGGATTGAGGTTCTGTACCTTTTTGGCGCCGTGCAATTGAGCGGTTACCTCAATTTTTTGACGCAAATCAGCTTCCTTCATTTCGTGTAACCAATTCACTAACACATGAAAATGATAGTTTTTTTCAGCTAAGATCCGAGCTCCCCATGCGGAAAGCAACAGTACAGCCGGACCACTCATTCCCCAATGTGTGATCAGCAAGGGACCTTGTCCGAGTAGTTTTGTTCCCTCGACTCTCACGCTTGCTTTTTCCACCACAGTCCCCATTAATTCACGCACCGGATTTTCGGGCATGTTGAAGGTAAACAACGACGGAAGTGGCTCAATAATGTCGTGACCAAGTTGTTCCAGCCAATCGAAATTACCTCGTTTTGGTTGTCCACCAGTTGTCACAATGACACGTGTGGCGTCGAAGACTTTTTGATCGGCGTGAAGTTTAAATCCATTTTTAACGGTTTCAATTCGCTTGATGCCTTGGTTCAGTAAAATATGAATCCCACGTTTATTCGCTTCGGATAAAAAACAATCGATAATCGTCTGTGAATCATTGCTCTCCGGGAATAAACAACCATCCGGATAGGTTTTCATGGGTATCCCACGTTCGGCAAACCAGTCGATTGTGGATTGAACATTGAATTGATCAAATGCTTTTTTTAGGTAGTTTTCTCCTCTTGGATAGTCGCCAGCTAATTGTTTATTGTCGTCACATGCATGTGTAACATTACAGCGTCCACCACCTGAAATCTTTACTTTCGACAGTAGTTTTGATGATTTTTCTAAGATGCTGACTTGCGCGTGTGGATGGTGTTTTTTCGCGCTCAACGCAGCAAAAAATCCGGCAGCTCCTCCGCCAATTATAATAATGTGATGTTTCGACATATGATAGGCAAAATTAGCCTAAAATATGGATTGAATCACCATTTTTCTTCCTTGAAACGATACCACATCACCCAAAGCCTTCCCAAGCATCTCTTTCCCTAATGGAGCTTGTGGATTCAAACAAAAAACGGCCTGATCACCCACGTGTAAAAGTCCATATCCGATGGAAAAGTAATACCATTGTTGTTCACAATTAACCAAGGAACCCAAACTGATTTTCAAGTGGTTTTTCGTTGAATCCATGCGTGATAACAAGGTGAGTTGTTCCTCGATGATTTGCACTTGTTTCCCAAGTTTTTCTTGTTCCAATTGAACCATTGCAACGCCAACTTCGTGTTTATCTCCCGCTGAACTTTTTGCGTCATTCGATTTCCCTCCAGAAGCTTCCACTAAAATGGCTGTTAATTCTTGGTGTTTTTTCAGAAGGGCCTTTGTGAGCGCATCGTGAACTTGGGTTTTTAACATGGGATTATTTTCCAAATAAATAGCAAAAAGATAACTCAAATGCCCCTTGTGTTTTCGCTAAATCGGATAAACCAGAAATGGTGAAATCATAGGATAAATTTAATTGGTATTGATTCATTTGAAAACCTACTTTACCAACCATCGCATCTTTGAAACGATTGTATAATCCAAACGACAAGAAGTTATTACTTGCCGATTTTCCAGAAAGACTTCCTTTGAGGTAATAGCGATAGGAAGCGCCATATACGCATTCAAGTGCTGATTTTTGCTGTTGGTAAAAGAATAGAGGAACCAAAGCCGTTTTGGTATTTTTCATGGAAATCTCTGCCGAACCAAAAATGGTATACCGCATCCATAAACGTTCGTTTTCATTGGCTAGGTAAGAATAAAATGGTCGATTCACATGGAAAAATCCGAGTCCTGCTGTGGCACTATGTACCACCCAAGATTGACTTCCTGCATTATTTTTTCGATAGCGGTATAAAGTTCCCGCCCCTGCATCTTTAAACGAAAATTGCGCGGTAGGTTGCGGTTCGCCATTTAATATACTTGGGTCATACGCCAATCCATTGTATTGATTTCCCCACCTTCCATTATTTCCATCGATACTTCGTTGACCAAATCCAGCATAAATTCCGAGTCCGATGGTAGAATTTCGTCCAAGACTTAAGTGATAAGCTCCGCTCAAGGATACTTGAGAAGTTCGAATGGATAAATCTCCTGTTTGGTCATTGTACACCTGTAATCCAAGTGCAAAGAAACCATCGCTTCTACGTTTGCTTTTTTGTAATCGGGCATCAAATCCAGCTGCCATTGTTTGAAAAGGACTTGCGACACTTTTCCATTGATTGCGGTAATTGATTCCCGCTCGAATTTGTGATTCACTGCCCGCTTGAGCTGGATTGACCAATAAAGGGGTTTGATCCACCTGTGAAAAGTGTAAATCTTGCGCCAATAATCCGAAAGGACTGCAAGCGATACTTAAGATTATGACTGCTTTCTTCATGGGATTATTTTAATAAAGTAATATTCCCAGAACGAATGACAAAATCTCCACTCTGAAGTTTGATGGTTAACTTATATGCGAAAACTCCAGCATTCAATTCTTTGCCCTTGTATTTTCCATCCCAGCATGCGTTTTGATCTTTGGTTTCAAACACACTCTGTCCCCAACGATCGTAGATCGAATAGTCTAGTTCCGCGATGCAATTTCCATACACGCAGGCCTGCTTGTTTTCATTGTTCAAACTGGAAGGAGAAAAGATGGTAGGCACGTAAATGTCACCACATACTTCTGTTACGTAAATCATTACCTCGGCTTGACCTGTACATCCATTTGGTGCCGTTCCCGTAACAGTATATAGCGTGGTTGCTGTTGGAGAAGCACTCGTACTTGCGCACGTTGCACAACTTAAATCATCTGGTGGACTCCATTGATAACTTGCTGCACCAAAGGCATTTATTACGACACTTTGTCCGGATAAAATGGACGTGGAAATCGGACTCGCCGTTACGTTTATTGTCCCAACTCCCTCAATAAGGTATGATGCTGAGGTAGCACAATCTTGCGCATCACTCACCGCTAAACTTGGTGTACTTCCAGGAGCCAAATTAGAAATACCGGTTCCCGTTTGTCCAGACGGATTCCAAGTGTAGGTGTATGGACCCGTTCCGCCAGTGACAACAACCGATACAGATCCATTGTCGGTGGTGCATGAGGATGGAATAATCGTTTCCGTAATGATGATTTGAGTTGGCTCCGTTATGCTAACACTTGTGGTTCCAATGCAACCGCTATTGTCCGTGACTTGTATACCATAGGTTCCTGCGCTCAAATTACTCGCAGTGGCATTTGTTCCTCCACTTGGTGTCCAAGCATAGGTGTAAGGTGAAGTTCCTCCTGAAACTTGTGCCATCGCCGCACCGTTTGTTCCGCCAAAACAGGAAATATTAGACACAACACAACTTACTGTCGGACCATTCGAATTACTAACGGTAGCTGTGCCATTGCTTGTGCAACCATTGGCGTCTGTAATGACTATTGAATAAGCTCCCGCGGATAAGTTGGAAACAGTTGCAGTGTTCCCATTTCCAGGGGTCCACAAATAGTTATAGGGAGCGGTTCCGCCAATTCCGTTAGCTGTTACTGATCCGTTAGTTGTACCACATAAAGTGCTGGTTGAGCTTGTGGTAATAGAAAGAGGCACCGATGGCTGCGTAATAGTGATGCTTATACTGCCAGGACAATTGTTGACATCCAAAATGGACACCGAATACGTTCCTGCAAGTAAATTGTTGACGTTCGCCCCATTCCCAATGTTGGGAGTCCAAGAATAGGAGTATGGTCCGATTCCACCACTTGCATTTACATTAATTGCTCCGTTACTTCCGCCAAAACAAGAGACGTTGGTCGCGCTACTGGCGTTAACCGTTAAAGAGGTACACGGACCTGTTGTACATGGAACAAGATTTGCTGCAGTGAACGTGTAAACTGTACCAGTGTTATCGGTCACTTGAAATTGAGTGGATCCAGTCGGTGGAGTAACGGTAATCCCTGTCGCAAAATTGACATAAGCCGCTGGAGAACTACACGAAGTAGCAGGCGTAAATCCATTTAAACATTGTCCAAAAAACCAAGTATAACCACAATTTTGACATTCCGTTTGATTCGTTATTGGTGTATTTGTTGCAGGAACATAATTCGTCCAAGTATAAGGCCCTACGCCACCAGAAACCGTGAATTGCCCGTTCGCTTCCAAACAAACTTGTAATCCAGTACAAGGACTCACGGTGATTTGAATGGAATCTGCCCCACAAGGAAGTGTGTAAACAATCGTTTGGACGCCGACTCCAGCCGAACTAGGATTGAATACCCCACTTGCATTAACCCCAGCACCTGACCACGTTCCACCAGCGGTTCCAGCGGTTAATGTGATTGGCGCATCAGTAATGCACACAGAACTTGGCTGACAAATCGTTGCATCACAACAGGTAATGGCGATGGGTGCACAAGCACCGACAGCGATGGAATGAACGGCCCCACTCCGTGTCCCAGAAGAAGAAGTCCCAGTTCCCCCAACTGCGATTATTTCGCCGTTCGTGTTTATCTCTACATCGTATACTGCGAATGTGGTTGGATAAAAAGCTTGTTGAATCAAAAGCTGGTCGTACTTCACGATACCTGTTGTTGATCCAACGTAGATGTTTCCGCATTGATCAATGGCAATTCCTGAATTCCCTACGGTATATCCTCCCAAAAAGACGGAACTGTATTGCCCACCAGGAATGGTGTTGTCTTGAATAATCGCACAATTTTGTAAGTTTCGTTTTTCGATTTTGTTTCCACGGTTGACATAAAGGTGATCCTGATCGGCTGCCAATGCACAGATTCCTGAATTGTCGTAGCGGTAATTTTCCAATTTATATCCCCAACCTGCGCCGTGATTCATTTTGAAAAAGCTTGTTGTTCCAGTAGGACAGAGCGTAAAATTGTCGTTTACAAAACCCATGGTATCTTGCGTCATGAAATAATATTTTCCGTTTTTGGCGGATGTGATGGCTCGAACCTCTTCCAAATCTGGCGGAAAACTAAATGTTGGGCCATTGGAAATAAACTGTTGATTCGTAATATTCAGGGTGGAGGTATTGACATTGTAAATGACAGCGTCTATTTGTAAGAGTGCGCCACCTGTTCCACCGATCACCAAACTAGTTTCATCACAGTTAAAGGCGATGGTCCAAAACTCTGCGCTGGAAAGTATTCCACCCGGACTTGCATTATTTAAGAGCAGCGCACCAGCGGGACTGATTTTCTGAATTTGCGCAACTGATCCAGCCGTTACATAGGAATTCCCCACGTTGTCGACAGCAAAGGTTCCTAGCCACACATTAGAGGTGTCGTACGGCGTGTTGTAGGTCCATTGCAATGTTCCAGCTGCATTGTACTTCAAAATTTGCATGGGCATGATTCCACCCAGGGCATACACGTTACCCGCACCATCGCGATCACATTCCCAAACAACATCCCAATTTGTCGCGAAAACAGGTGTTTGAATCCATGGATCGATGAATAAATCTGTTGATTTTTGGTACGCTTCCACCTCAAATTTGATGGTTTTTTGTTGCGCATTAAAGGAACTAGGCAACTCGGTTTCGTTTGTTCCTTGAAATGAGTATGGAGCGTGGTCAATGATGTCCCCAAAGGCCGTTGGAATATGGATTTCTCCTTGAAGAAACTGCACGTTACGATCGTATTCCATCTCAATATCCGCTGGATTCCCACCGGGATGCACAATGAACACATATTTCAATCCAATTTCAGGATGAACGGTAAATTTTAAATCAATCAGTGGATAAATGTTCTCATAAACCAGCTCCTCAAATGCTTTGGCATGTGAAATGGCTTCATAGCTACCATCCGCTAATTGAACCGAATAATTGTGATCATCAACCCTTGGTTTTAGTCCGGATAATTTCACTTTCCCATTGGCGTTGACATAGCGCATGGATACTTCGTCGCTCTTGAACTTGAACTTTCCAACAATGCGCTCTTGCGCTTTGTATTGCAGAGGAACGTTCGCTAAGGAAGCCCTCAATGCATCGCGTTCCGCTTTCGGGACTTTAACGGCTTCTAAAAACGAATAGTTTATCCCGGTTTTCCCAAAGAAAATACGTGTGGAACCGAAGTCCACACCGTAAAGGATTTTCCCGGTTTCATTCGTTGCAAATTCATCAAATTGCCCTTTGTTTTCGATAAAAACACGTGCTTTTTGATAGGATACATTCCAGTTGTTTCCGTTGTTCTCTTGGGCGAAAAGCGAAAAAAATCCGAATAGACTAAGGCACAGTAGTAGTCGTTTTTTCATTGCGGAATTCAGCATTAGGTTTAATCAAATATAAGCTTTTCAAGACTAAAATAAAACGGACTTGAATTCTATGTACATTGTATAAAACAAGCTCCACCTATCAGTTCCATTTCCACCTTGCTCCTTTGGTCCATTTATCGTAAATTCGCAATCTTAAAAGTTCAAGAATGATGCGCTCAAAATATCCGGAATACAAAGGATTAAATTTGCCCAACGTGGCTCAATCGGTTTTAGAAAAATGGCAAAATGATTCCATTTTCGAAAAATCTATTTCCACAAGAGAAGGCAATGATTCCTATGTGTTCTTTGAAGGACCGCCTTCAGCCAATGGATTGCCGGGTATTCACCATGTGATGGGACGAGCGATTAAAGATATTTTCTGTCGTTATCAAACCTTGAAAGGAAAACAAGTCAAACGTAAAGCTGGTTGGGATACCCACGGTTTACCGGTTGAACTTGGCGTGGAAAAAGAACTTGGGATTACCAAAGAAGACATCGGGACGAAAATTAGTATTGATGAGTATAATGATGCCTGTCGAAAAGCAGTCATGCGTTACACCGATATCTGGAATGACCTCACCGTGAAAATGGGGTATTGGGTGGACATGGGAGACCCGTACATCACCTACGAACCTAAATATATGGAATCCGTTTGGTGGTTGCTTTCTCAATTGTACCAGAAAAATTTGATATACAAAGGATACACCATCCAACCATACTCACCTAAAGCGGGAACAGGACTCTCCTCGCACGAATTGAATCAACCTGGTTGTTACAAGGATGTGAAAGACACTACAGTAGTTGCCATGTTCAAAGCGAACAATCCTGCGACGATTGCGTCTACTTTTCAGGTTGGTGATGAGGTAAGTGCACATACAACGGACATTCATTTTCTAGCTTGGACTACAACTCCTTGGACACTTCCTTCGAACACAGCTTTGACTGTTGGACCAAACATTGAATACGCATTAGTAGCGACGTATAATCAATACACGTACGAACCGATTACCGTCATTCTCGCAAAAAATCTAATTGGATATCAGTTCAGTAAAGGATTTGAAGCGAAAGAGTCTATAGTAGATTTATCAAGCTACGAAGCCGGCGCAAAAGTGATTCCTTACGTTGTTTTAGGAAGCTGTCATGGAAAGGATTTACTTGGAAATACCTACGAGCAATTATTGCCTTATGCGTTGCCAGCGGAACATCCTGAAAAAGCATTTGTGGTGATTCCAGGTGATTTCGTGACGACGGAAGATGGAACAGGAATCGTTCACACGGCGCCAACCTTTGGTGCGGATGATGCGAAAGTTGCAGCGGATGCAGGAGTTCCTGCGATGCTGGTAGCGGACGAGCGCGGAAACATGGTTCCATTGGTGGATTTACAAGGACGTTTTCGTCCAGAAATGGGCGAATTCGCCGGAATGTATGTGAAGAATGAATATTACAACGAAGGAGAAGAGCCAGAACGTTCAGCAGATGTGCAAATTGCCATCAAACTAAAAGAAGAAAACAAGGCTTTTAAAGTCGAAAAATACGAGCACAATTATCCACATTGTTGGAGAACAGACAAACCCGTTTTGTATTATCCATTGGATTCTTGGTTCATCCGTGTGACGGACAAAAAAGACCGCATGGTGGAGTTGAACAATACCATCCAATGGAAACCAGAATCTACGGGAACAGGTCGCTTCGGAAAATGGCTGGAGAATGCAAATGATTGGAATTTGTCGCGCTCAAGGTATTGGGGAATTCCCATCCCAATTTGGTCAACTGAAGAAGGTGACGAGCGCATTTGTATTGAGTCCGTAGAGCAATTGAAAGCGGAGTGTGAGAAATCCGTAGTGGCCGGAATTATGGACACAAATCCTTTTGCCGACTTCGAATCTGGAAATATGTCCGCCGAAAATTATGCGCAAATCGATTTACACAAACACAAAGTGGATGCGGTCATTTTAGTTTCTCCATCAGGAAAACCCATGAAACGCGAAGCTGACCTCATCGATGTGTGGTTCGACTCCGGTTCTATGCCTTATGCACAATGGCATTATCCGTTTGAAAACAAAGAAATCATTGAAAATCGAACTGGATATCCAGCAGATTTCATCGCAGAAGGAGTCGATCAAACCCGTGGATGGTTCTATACCTTGCATGCCATTTCAACAATGGTATTTGACTCGGTTGCCTACAAAAATGTAGTTTCCAACGGATTAGTACTAGACAAAAACGGACAGAAAATGTCCAAGCGCTTGGGAAATGGAATTGATCCATTCAGTACCTTGGAGAAATATGGTCCGGATGCAACACGCTGGTACATGATCACCAATGCGCAACCTTGGGACAACTTGAAATTTGACATCGAAGGAATTACCGAAGTTCAACGTAAATTCTTCGGAACGCTTTACAACACTTATTCCTTCTTCGCCTTGTATGCAAATGTGGATGAATTCGATTATTCAGAAGCTGAAATCTCAGTAAACGAGCGACCAGAAATTGATCGATGGGTACTTTCAAAACTCCATTCCTTAATCGCGGATGTGGATGCGGCATATCATGAATACGAGCCAACAAAAGCGGGTCGCGCCATTCAAGACTTTGTCACCGAGCAATTGTCCAATTGGTACGTTCGCTTGTGCCGTCGCCGTTTTTGGAAAAACGACGATCCGAGTGATAAATTGGCAGCGTATCAAACTTTGTACACCTGTTTGGAAACGGTTTCCATCCTTGCGTCACCAATTGCTCCCTTTTTTATGGATCAGTTGTTCCAAGATTTGAATGCGGTTTCTGGAAAACATCAAGAAGAGTCTGTGCACTTAGCGAATTTTCCAAAAGCGAATGAAACAGTTATTGACAAGCGTTTAGAAAGTCAAATGGAATTGGCACAAAAGTCATGTTCTTTGGTACTTGGATTGCGTAAAAAACACATGTTGCGCGTTCGTCAACCACTTCAAAAAATCATGATTCCTGTTTTGAATCAAGAAGTAGCGGAACATTTAATGCATGTCAAAGACCTGATTCTTTCCGAAGTGAACGTGAAAGAACTAGAATTATTGACGGATGGGGCAGGAATGCTTGTCAAAAGCATCAAGCCGAATTTCAAAACCATCGGTCCAAAATATGGCAAGCAAATGAAAGCCATCGCTGGACTTGTCGCAGGTTTCACCCAAGAGGATATTGCTTCCGTTGAGTCCAAATCAGGTTGGAATGGCGAAGTAGAAAGAACGGTCATTGAATTAGATATGGAAGATTTTGAAATCAATGCGCAAGACATTCCAGGTTGGTTGGTAGCAAGCGAAGGTGGAATCACCGTTGCCTTAGATATCACCTTAAGTCCTGAATTAAAAGCAGAAGGTCTCGCACGTGAAGTCGTGAACCGTATTCAAAATATGCGAAAAGATTCTGGGTTTGAAGTAACAGATCGCATTGCGGTTCAAATTCAAACCACGAATATTATCACCGAAGCAATCAAACAATTTGAGCAGTATATTTGTACGGAAGTCCTAGCGAATAGCATACAATTTACTGCGCTCGCGGAAGGACAACAAGAAGCAATTGAATCGGAAGGAGATACCGTTTTTAACATAACTAAATCAAACTAAGCCATGAATAATTGGATTTTTGACGGAAAAGAAGTCGCTACAGCAGGCGGAGCAGCGATTACTTGGCATGACCATCGCTTTTTTGACATTACCCATAATGGCGTGGTTTTTCATGGAGAAATCATGAAAGATGATTCGGAAAATCGTGCATTAACGGTAAAGATTAATCACCGCGTGTTTCAAGTGAAAAGAAAAGGTGAATTAGATGAAATCATTGCTTCCCTAGGATTTGACAAGCCGAAAATCCGAAAATTGAAAGAATTGGTTGCGCCAATGCCGGGACGTGTAACGAATATTCACATTGAATTAGGTCAAGCGATTCAACCTGGAGACCCAATCTTGTCTCTTGAGGCCATGAAAATGGAAAATGTCCTGAAAGCTGAAGGAATTGGCCTTGTTAGTGCTATCAATATTCAACAAGGGGATGTGGTCGAAAAAGGAGCAGTTTTAGTTTCTTTCGAATAAGCTACTTAATCCAAATTTCAATCGATTTGTTTTCTTTCAAATCAATTTTAGCTTCTTCAAAACTTGGAGCAGCGAACGTTCCTCGTGCATTTCTTGAAAACCCATAGGCCTCTGTTGGAGCACCAAACATGTTCTTATCCATGATTCCATTTTCATTTTCATCGTGAAAAATGGCTACGGCGTATTGTCCATCCGCGAGGTTCTCAAATGTATATTTTGTACTAGGTTTCTTCGTGTCAATTAAGACTCCTTTGAATTGTTTTCCTTTCACCGGAAAGGAATCTTGCTTTCGAAATAGACCAAAGGAAATTTTTCCTTTGGCATGTTGAATGTTAGTGACGCTTACCGTTAAATCACTTTTAGTTTCCATCTCCCAACTGAAAGAGGTGAACAAAAAGAAGAAGAAAATGGGATAAAGTTTCATCGTTTCGTTAACAAGGATAAGGAAAATTTGTTCGATTCGATGTGGAAATGCTCTTTTCCTCAGAATCATCGTTAACTTTGTTATTATGAGTCAACACGTTTTAGTTACGGGCGGCGCTGGTTATATTGGCACCCATACAGTAGTCGCTTTGGTAGAGAAAGGATTTACGCCTATTATTGTCGATGATTTTCGAAATGCAACAGAAATCGCATTGAATGGTCTGACGGAAATTCTAGGATTCCAACCGATTGTTCATCGAGTAGATGTGTGTCAAATATCAGAAATGAGAGAAATTTTTCAACGCTACGCATTTCATGGCATCATTCATTTTGCCGCGTACAAAGCAGTTGGAGAATCCGTTGAAAAACCATTGCAATACTACCAAAACAACCTCGTTGGACTAATCAATATACTTTCCTTGATGGAAGAATTTAAGGTGAAAAATTTCGTTTTTTCTTCCTCTTGCACGGTTTATGGTGAGCCTAAGGAAACAAAAGAAGTACACGAGGAGACACCTAAAAGCCTACCAGAATCTCCTTACGGTTACACAAAATGGATTGGCGAACAAATTATACTAGACTTCTTTAAATCAGCACCAGATTTTCACTTGATGAATCTTCGCTACTTTAATCCAGTAGGGGCTCATCCAAGTGCCAAAATCGGTGAATTCCCGCTGGGTAAACCAAATAATTTACTGCCATTTGTGACACAAACAGCCATTGGAAAACAAGCGTGTTTGACGGTTTTTGGCGATGACTATCCAACGCGTGATGGTTCTTGTGTTAGAGACTACATCCACGTGATGGATTTAGCCGAAGCACATGTCCAAGCGATACAATTTTTAGAGAAACAAGAGAAAGGTTGTTTAGAAGCAGTGAATATTGGTACTGGTACCGGAACAACCGTACTGGAAGTGATTCATGTTTTTGAAAAAGCAACAAATCTAAAACTGAATTATCAGATTGGACCCAGAAGAGCTGGAGATGTGATTGAGATTTATGCCAATGCAACCAAATCCCAAAAGCTACTTAATTGGAAAGCAAAAAGAAGTATCGAAGATGCCGTTCGCGATGCATGGAACTGGGAATTGGCCTTAAATCAATTGAAATAAGATGCCCTTTTTAATCGACACGCACGCGCATTTGTACGCAGAAGAATTTGATGAAGACCGCACGGAAATGTTACACAGAGCAAATGACGCAGGAGTAAAAGCAATACTTCTACCGAATATTGACAGTAGCTCCATTGAACCAATGGAAAAATTAGCCGCTCAAAATCCTTCCTGTATAAAAATGATGGGCTTACACCCAACGTATGTGAAAGAAAATTGGGAGGAGGAGTTATCCATCATTCAAACCAAATTATTTGCGGATCCGAATCAATATTGTGCTGTTGGCGAAATCGGTATGGACCTTTACTGGGATAAAACCTTTTTAGAAGAACAAAAAGAAGTTTTTAGAAGACAGTTGAAATGGGCAAAAGAATTGAATTTGCCAATTGCCATCCATGTCCGTAAAGCATTTGACGAATTGTTTGAAATCATGGACCAAGAATGGACGCCAGAGCTAAAAGGTGTTTTTCATTGTTATACCGGAAGCATTGAACAAGTCAAGAAAATAATGAAATACGAGCAATTCTATTTTGGAATTGGCGGTGTACTTACCTATAAAAACGCGGGACTTCAGGAAGTGATTCCTCATATTCCATTGAATCGCTTAGTTTTGGAAACAGATGCGCCATATTTAAGCCCTGTTCCATACCGAGGAAAACGAAATGAATCGAGCTATGTAGCGGAAGTAGCTGGGAAAATGCTAGCTGTTTTGGGCATTTCCATGGATGAGGTGAAAGAAATCACGAGTCAGAATGCGATTGAATTGTTTCAATTGCACAAATTCATACAGTTAAACCATGACTAAAATTCTTCTTATATACACGGGTGGAACCATTGGGATGATTAAAAATCCACTAACTGGCGAGTTGGAAAGTTTCAATTTTAAACACATCCACGACCACGTCCCTGAATTAAGTCGCTTAAATGTGGACATTGAAAGCATCAGTTTTGAAGAGCCCATCGATTCGTCTGAAATGAATCTGAATCATTGGACAATGATGGCAGAATTGGTTGAAGAAAACGATGCGCTTTACGATGGATTTGTGATTTTACATGGATCTGATACAATGGCATTTTCTGCTTCAGCATTGAGTTTTATGCTGCAGGGATTAAAAAAACCAGTTGTTTTCACTGGATCTCAATTACCCATTGGAACAATTAGGACAGATGGCAAAGAGAATTTAATCACAGCCATTGAAATTGCTGGTATGAAGGATAAAAATGGAGAAGCAATTCTTCAGGAAGTGGCAGTTTATTTTGAATATTCCTTATACCGTGGCAACCGCAGCGCAAAAATATCGGCCAATCAATTTGAAGCGTTTCAGTCCCCAAATTACCCGGAATTAGCCAAAGCTGGTGTACAAATTGAATGGCAAAAAGACCGTCTTTTTCGAACAGATTTGACTGAATTCAAGGTGTTTACAGCATTTAAAAACAATGTGGCACTTATTCGTTTATTTCCCGGAATGAATTTCGAATTCTACCGGGCGATATTCTCTGATCAACACGTTCAAGCGATTGTATTGGAAACCTACGGTTCTGGAAATGCACCCTCGGATGTCCTTTTTCAAGAATTAGTGACTTCATTTATTGAACGAGATGGAATTGTACTGAACATTACACAATGTGGATCTGGTGCCGTGCAACAAGGAGCGTATCAGACCAGCTCCTTTTTTGAACGAATTGGTGTGATAAGTGGCCGAAACTTGACGAGTGAAGCGGCACTTACGAAAATCATGTACTTGTTAGGACAAGGACATGCAGACATTCGAGAAAAACTGCAGGTTTCTTTGGTGGGTGAGATGGACTAAAGTTTTTGCACCTCAATCAATTCTCCTTCTTCTACCCTAATAATTCTACCCGGGAATTTTTCCACCATGTTCATGTCATGTGTTGCCATGAGGATAGCTGTTTTTTCTTCCTTCGCTACCGCAATGAGTAATTGCATAATTTCTTCGGATGTTTCAGGGTCTAAATTACCCGTTGGCTCATCGGCAAGAATTAAGGAAGGTTGATTTAGCAAGGCTCTTGCAATGGAAACACGTTGCTGCTCTCCACCAGATAATGTATGCGGAAAACTATTTGCTTTTTGCTCAATCCCAACCAATTGCAAACAACTAAGAGCTCTTTTACGAATGAGTTCTTTGTCTTTCCACCCGGTTGCACCCAAAACAAAGGCTAAGTTGTCAATGACTGTTCGGTCCGAAAGCAACTGAAAATCTTGGAATACAATCCCGATTTTTCTTCTAAGAAAAGGGATCTCTTTTTTGGTAATGCGTTTTAAATTGTATTCGCAAACATGCCCTTCACCTTCCGCCAAAGGCAGTTCTCCATAAAGTGTTTTGAGTAAACTACTTTTACCGCTTCCAGTTCTTCCAATTAAATAAGCGAATTCAGTTTCTTCCAAATCGAACCATACGTTCTTCAGTATCAGCTTTTCTTGCTGATAGATTTGGGCATTTGCAAGGGTAATTACTTTTGACACGGCATATACTTTGAAACAAAAGTGCTCATTATGTTGTAACCATTTAATTCATCCCTCGATAATATCTTAACACTTTCAGGTTTAAAACTTTTGTAAGTCCCCTCACACAAACAGCGGGTCAATTGTAATTTTACATACTATGAATCGTAACTTACGCCATCTCGTCTTTGCAATCTTGCTGCCCTTACATTTTTGGGCGCAAGAATCGGCTAAATATGCCGGTGAAAATGCTTCTTATTTCAGAGCAGAAGAATTGTATGAAAAAGCCCAGTTTAACTCGGCAAAACAAGAATTCCGAACGTTTATCAATGGGAGTAAAGAATCCAAAAGAAATCCAAACGACCCTTTTATCGTCAAAGCATTTTATTACGAAGGGATTTCTGCGTTGGAATTGTACAACAATGATGCTATCCCGTTATTGGACGCCTTTAATAAAGTATATCCAGATAACATCTATAAAAATAAAATCGCCTTGAAAATTGGAAATTTCCATTTTCAAAACGAAGATTTTGAATCCGCTCAATTGGCCTATTCGAAGGTTCCTGTGCGTGAAGTTGAGTCGGATGAAAAAGAAGAGGTCCTCTTCAAAATGGGGTATTCGGCTTTTCAAAATGGTGATTTCGAATCCTCTTATGACGCCTTCCGCGACGTCAAAGATGGCACCACACAATATGCGAAACCAAGTTTGTACTTCTATTCACACATCAGTTATACAAAAAACGCATTGCAAGTTGCACTGGAAGGATTCCAAAAATTACGCACGGATTCAACCTTCTGTGGCGTAGTTCCTTATTACATTGCCCAGATTTTGCATAAACAAGGAAAGTACCAAGAGGTCATTGATTTAGCGCCAACTGTTTTAAGTTGTTCTGTGGTAAACAATGAAGCGGATATTCAGCATATTATTGGAGACGCCTATTATCAACAGTCAAATTACACAGATGCAATTCCCTATTTGGAAAAATACCATGCAAAATCAAAAGGCACCAGAGATGACTTTTATGAATTAGGTTTTTCCTATTATAAATCCAATCAATTTGAAAAAGCCATCAAGAATTTTGATAAAGTCACACGCGTAGATGACAGCCTCGGACATATTGCCATGTACCAAATCGGCGATGCCTATTTAAAAGCAGAGAAATTATTGCCGGCAAGAAGTGCTTTTGAACGCGCTTCCGATATGACAAGCCTTCCAAATATTCAAGAGGATGCTTTGTATCAATTCGCAGTGATTTCCTTTAAAGTAGACATTAATCCGTACGATGAGTCTGTTCGCGCATTTGAAAATTATTTATCGCGCTATCCAAATACCAAACGAAAATCAGATGTATTTCAATATTTGGTGAATGTTTATACGACCACAAGTAACTACGCGAAAGCAATTGAAAGCTTAGATAAACTTCCTTCAATGGATGCAAAGTTAAAACGTGTGTATCAAACCGTAGCATTTAATTATGGGGTAGAGTTATTTCAGAAAAACGAATATAACGACGCAATGAGTGCGTTCAAAAGTGTAGAAAAATACCCAATGGATCCTCAAATGGTCGCATTAGCGCGTTATTGGGTGGCAGATATCTATTTCCGTAAAAAAGAATTGAAAGAGGCGATTTCCATGTACCGCGAGTTCATTTCTTCTCCAGCATCAAACTCCTTACCTGAAAAAATCGATGCATACTATAATATTGCTTATGCCTATTTGGACCAAGAAGCCTATGATCAATGCATTGAATCATTTAGAACATATTTGCAGTTCGCACCAAAAGACAAAAACAAGGTGCTCGATGCGACATTCCGAGTAGCAGATTGTTTTTACCTAACACGTCAAAATTTATTAGCCGTTGAATTCTACAAAAATGCCTTGGCATTAAATTCAGGTTTGAACGATAAAGCAATGTATTACTTGGCAAAAGCGTATGGTTACAACGGACAACCAATAGATAAAATCAACACCTTAAATGACCTATTAAGTAATTTCAAGAAATCAAAATACCGTATGAATGCCTCATACGAATTAGGTAGAACGTATATGTCCGAAAGGGATTTTGATGACGCACTAAATGCTTACGAAAATTTCTTGAAGGAATACCCAAATTCAACGTATGTATTAGATGTTCGACTGGATATTGCTGATGCATATTATAAGAAATGGGATTACATCAAAGCAGAATCAGCATACAAAAGCATTTTAGCAGAATTTGAACAACAGCGCGAAGTGTGTGAAAAAGTGGTGAAGGCCTTAATTGATGTCTACAATGCGCAAAAAAATCCTG
>CAMAPI010000036.1 GCA_945860065.1 Chryseobacterium gleum
AAAACGACTCATGGCTAGACAACCACCATCGACAATCGGGTAGGGTGGTTTGTGACTAAGTAAGAGTATCCGCATTTTTTCTAAATAATTTAATTGCGAATTTACTCCACATTTCTTTGGAGAATACTTGAGCGTCATTTGCCGCTGCACGCGTGATGATAAAGGCTACTGGAGTAAAGAAAAATCCAGCTAGCCACATACCGACAAAAGGAGATACCGTATTGACTTCAGCAAGATTTTGACCAATGCTATTTAGCATAAAGTACACCATGAACGTTAATGCTGCTACTACAACTGGGGCGCCAAATCCGCCTTTGCGAATAATTGCTCCAAGTGGCCCACCAACAAAAAACAACACGATCACAGCATATGTTAATGCGAGTTTTTTATGAAATTCAATCCAATAAAGGTCCGCTTCCTTTTCCATGACTTCCATAAATTGATCTTGATTGTCAATCGTTTCATTTGTCCTCCTTAACCTCGAAATCACCGTATTTCGAGCTTGTAATTTATCAACATCCGTTAAGTCCTTAAATTGAATAGTTGGTATTTTTTCGGGTTCAGCAAATCCTGAATTTGGATCGTGGTAAACAATCTTATCGTTAAAACTAACGAATTCTTTGCTGCTATTTTTTGCAAATGTTTTATACAGATCTCGTTTCTTTTTTTCTAAAGAATCCATTGCCGAACTAATTTGAAAGACATTCATCATTTCATATTTATCGGTGAATAAGTCCTCATCGGTCCGATTTAAGCTAAATCCTGCAATATTCAATTTGTAGGTACCATGCTCGAAATAAGAAACCCTGGATGGTCTTCCAGAAGGATTTTGAATAGTGCCATCGGGGAGAAAAAGTGGATTTTGAATGTCCATTTCTTCAAGGATTTTGCCGTTTTTTAAATCAAAAAACATAAAATGACCATTTTCCGATTTATAGATACGAGCTTCTTTGGCCTTTACTGTTTTTAATTCACTTGGGTGGCTGTAATCATGAATGGTTATCCCTTTGTATACTGAATCGTTATAGGATTCTACTTTAATGGAAAATCCCTCGAAATCTTTTGTGTAAACTCCAGGAGTTAAAATGGAGGATATTTTTGTGTTTTGAATGTCGTAAATTAAGGTGTGAAATTTTAAATTAAACACCGGGATTATATAATTAGCAAAATAAAATGTACTGATGGAAATTACGACTACAATCAACATAAGTGGCCGCATGATTCGGTAGAGGGAAAGACCACTAGATTTTAGTGCTGTCAGCTCATTATTTTCAGCAAAACTCCCAAAGGTCATTAAAGAGGAAAGAAGAATTGCTAGGGGCAATGCGAGAGGAATCAGGTTGGCGGAAACATAGAACAGTAATTCAAGAATGACCCAAATACTTAATCCTTTTCCCATCAAATCATCCATATATACCCAAAAGAACTGCAAAATTAAGATGAACATCGAAATCACCAGTGTCACAATAAATGGACCGGCAAATGATCGAATGCTAAATAGATACAGTCTTTTCAATGCTGAAAATTTCGTCAAAGGTAGCTAATAAACGCTGAAAATGAAGAAGAATTGTGTGGACTATGAACCAATCACTCTTTTTAAATCATTCACTTGTTGATTCCATAACATGATGGAACTTTCTTTATCTGAAGGATCAGCAAAGTCAGTGATTTGAAGCGAAACAGAGGCAGTCATCGGATCTACGATGTATGCGATTTCGAAGTAAACATCAAGGTTCTCTTCTTCATCAGACAGCCAGCGCCAACGAATCCTTGAATTCGGTTTATTTTGCAACAAGCGCGCTTCTTCTAAGTTTCCATCCCATTCAAATGAATAGATGTCATCTACAATGTTGACATCATCTGCGAACCATTCTGATAATCCATCAGGCGTATTGATTAATTTCTCTAATATACGCGGTGATGTTTTTAACAGGAATTCTAATTCGTATTTTTCTTTCATGGGACTTCCGTAATAAATTCTAATTTTGCTAAGCCTCGGCAATATACTAATTAAATCGGAAATGTCGCTCTCCAATTCGTTTGAACAAATAGGGAATCAACTTTTTAAGTACCGTGGATTTGTCCCAGTAATTTTCGCGATTGTTGCGTTTTTCATCCAGTTGAATGATACGCAAGGACGGATGTCGTTCAGTTCGTATGAATCAGCGGCGCTGCTATTGGTCATATTTGGACATTTAATCCGTGCTTTTACCGTTGGTCATCGCAGTATGCAAACTTCTGGAAGAAACCGTAGTCATCAAGTGGCGGAAGTGTTAAACACTAGCGGAATATATTCGCTTGTTCGACATCCATTATACTTGGCAAATATTTTGATTTGGGTTGGTTGGACTACCTTGTTGAGTATTCCTTGGTTGATTCTTGCAGCAAGCATCGTTTTTGTCGTTTATTATTTATTCATTATGTATGCCGAAGAACAGTTTTTGCGTAGGAAATTCGGACAGCATTATGAAGATTGGCACAAACGTACACCGAGACTAATTCCCAATCCATTTCTTTATTCGTCTAGTCCAAATGATTTTTCATGGAAGATTGTCTTTAAAAACGAATATCCTGGTTGGACTGCCAGCCTAACGATTGCATTGTGTATTTACTCCTTGCTTGTGAATCGAGTTTATCCGATTTCTAAACATACTCAACAGTTTTTGGAATGTTGGTTGATTTTAGGTGGTGGAATCGCCATTTTTGGCTTGACGTTTCGCTATTTAAAACACCGAACGAAAGTCTTTCACGAAATGGACTAATGTCCGCTTTGGAATACTTGACGTTGTTGTAGGGATCGTCCAAGAGTTAATTCATCCGCATACTGTAATTCTGATCCTACCGCAATCCCACGTGAAATAGAAGTAATCAAGCACTCGAAACGCTGTAATTTTTTAAATAAGTAAAAATTAGTGGTATCTCCTTCCATTGTTGGACTTAATGCAAAGATGATTTCAGTGATTTCTTCTTTTTCCATTTTTTGGATTAAGTTTTCGATGTTTAAATCAGCTGGACCAATTCCATCCATCGGAGAAATGATTCCACCCAAGACATGGTAAATTCCTTGATACGTTGACGTTGATTCAATAGCCATGACATCGCGAATGTCCTCCACGACACAAATAGTCCCATGATCTCTTTTGTGATTCGCACAAATGGAACAAATTGGCTCATCGCTCATATTTCCACAACTGTTACAATGCAACACTTTTTGCTTGAAGTCAATCAGTGCGCTCGTGAAATCGGCGATTTCCACCTCACTTCGTTTGAATAAATCCAAGGCAAGTCTTAGTGCTGAACGACGTCCCACACCAGGAAGTGTTGACAATTGATCAACTGCTTTTTCAAAATATTTTGATGGGATATTCACGTATAAAATTGAAGTTCAAAAATACTTATTCTTTTCAGAATAGCACGGATTCTTTGTAAATACTATCGCTAAGTTTCAAGCCCTCGTTACAATTGTTTAACTTTGTGTCATCATGGCAGTGAAAGAATTAAACATACGGAACAAGCGTGCTCGATTTGAGTACCACCTGGAGGATGAATTTACTGCGGGAATGGTACTATCTGGCACTGAAATTAAAAGCATTAGAAATGGGAAAGCCAGTATTCTGGAGGCCTATGGAATCTTTTACAAAAATGAAGTTTGGATTCGAAACATGCACGTTACCGAATACGAAAATGGTTCATTTTACAATCATAAACCTCGGGCTGATCGCAAGATTCTTTTGAATCGAAAAGAGATTGTTCGCATTGAAAAATTCTTGAAAATAAAAGGAAATACACTTATTCCCACGAAATTATTTCTTTCCGAAAAAGGTTGGGTAAAAATTCATATTGCTTGTGCTGTGGGTAAAAAACTCCATGATAAGCGCAACGATCTAAAAGAGAAAGATGATCGTCGAGAAATGGATCGAGCTATGAAACGCTAAACGAACTTATTCGTTCGGCTTAATCTCTAATTACTGGATATCCTGGAAACTTCGTTTTGTCGAACACGAATTTTTTATCGTCGATTTCTGGATTGGACGTAAATTTTGTCATGGAATAAGTCATTACAGTTCCGTCCTTCGCTTTCAAGACTGCTTTTTTCAATTCATTCTCTGTTTTCGATACGTACAAAACAATGGTGTGATATTCAGCCTTAGCGGGAACTTTTGGAAACAAATCAATGACATAAACCGATTCACCATTCAGCTTTTCTTCTTTGTCGAATTTATTTTTAAAACCAGATTCCCAAATAGTCATTAATTTCTTAGGATTAATCCTATCATCATCGCCTGTAGCATCCGACTCATAAACAGAGCGTTCCTCTTTAATAACTGTCCATGTTTTAACGCCATTGGAAATAATGGTGTTGTCACCGTAGGAAGCATAAAACTTATTTCCTTTTACCCAGCCTTTTCCCGTTTCATTTTCATTCGTTCCACTGGATGCATTTTTAACGGTCGCATTGAATTCGATGTAGAAAGATTTCATCGATTTCATTTTGGTCGAAAGTTTATCAAGGATTCCTTGAGCTTTTGCGTCTTGAGAAAATGCCGATCCTACTTGAAGGAAAAGAACCGTTAGGAGGAAGTATATTGATTTCATGTCTTAAATTTCAGTGCAAATATCAGAAATTATGCCAAGAACTAAAAATATAGTTAGTGAATGATGATTAATGGTTTGTTCACTAGTTTATTTTTTGTTTCGATTTGAAGAATATAGGTTCCAGTGGAAATGTTTTCAGGTATTTCAAAGAGATCTCCCGTGAAGAATCGATCCGCTTTTATGGACTTTCCTTCCGGAGAAATGAGTTTTATTTTCTGAATCCCTTCTCCTTGAATCGTTAAGCAAGCGCCGCTTTGCACAGGATTTGGATACATGGAAAGTGGGTTTTCAATCGACTCCTGAACATTCGCCATGGACCCTAAATTAATATTATCTAGGTAAAGATTATTTCCCCAATCGCCAATATTTCTAAAGGCTACTTGTAGATTTGTTTGACCTAAAAAGGCACTTAAATCAAGGGAATCTGTTCGCCATTGTGCACTAGTTGGAATAAATGCACTTTGATTGTCAGGTGAAGTAGCTAAATCGGTCCCGCCCTTTAAATACACTTGTTGAAACGTGAGTCCACAATCTGTTGAAATCATAATTGCTAAGGTATCCGAATAACCACCTCCCCAACGCGCGTAAGCAACATCAAAGAACAAGTACGGTTGAATATCTAAAACACTTGCATCCAATGGCATGACAAGGTCATCAAAAGATTGTTGAGAATCTATGTCGTAATTATTGAAAATAGCAGATTTACTTGAATTCCCGAAGCCGCCAGCATTAGTGGATAAACTCCATGCCCCACCGCCATCTTCATTGTTGATACTCCAGCCATTCGGCAGAAAGGCTGTTTGAAAGTCCTCATTAATACCTGTTTGCAATTGAAAGAAAGAAACGTTTACCGTTAAACTATCTATGTCCGTTTGTCCCGTAGCATCTGTAATTTGCAAGATGGCTAAATGGTTTCCGGCTGATGAGAATAAGACGGAAGGATTTCGTTGTGAGGAACTGGAAGGAGATCCAGTAGGGAAGGACCAAGTCCAAGTTGCATTCGTATGATTTAAAAATGAATGGTCTTCGAAATAAAAAGAATCCACTGCACACACTGCTACTTGGTTTAATTTATCGACGGTAATTCGGCAAATAGGTGCGCTTTGATTTTCACTAAATTGACTTTCGAAAATCCCTTTTCCGTAGGATGCTACTCTAATTTTTGCATCACGGTAAAACGGTTTCAGAATATTTCCGCTAATAAACGTTGGGAGTCCGGCATTATCTAAAACAAAAGCTCCGGAGTTATTTCGGTAATACACTGCGCGATTCGTAGCTGCATATATTCCTCCATCTGTTCCTGCAATGTGTGCAATGGATTGAACACTCTCGTTATTTAGAATGGAATTGGTCCAATTGTTCCATGTTTGACCACCATTACTTGTTTTGAAGACTTTATTTCCGTTCGCTCCGCTTGGATAGGCGATCCACAATTCATTTTCATTCATGGGATTAATGGTAAGAAGCATTCGACGGCTGTTTCCACCAGGAATCGTTACCAAGGACCATGTTTGTCCAGCATCAATTGATTTCCATAGTTTTCCAGTATTCCCAGAAGCAGGTTGTTGATTTAAGTAAATAACATTTGGATTTGAAGAAGAAATCTCGATGTATTTCACTTGGTCATTAACGGAATTACCAAAGGAAAAAAGTGCGTTAAAGGAAGCGCCAGCATCTGTCGTTTTAAAGATGGTGTTTTCTCTCCCCATATAAGCGATACTATAGCAATTCGGATGAAACTCCATTTCACTTGATTCGGCGGCATAATAACTTTCATTTGGTGCATTTCCAAAGGGAGCGCCGGAAATGGGGTCACTCAGATTGTATGGAATTCGTCTTCCTCCGATATCGGAGAAATAGGTGAGTCGATTTATTCCTGGATTTACATAACCTGTTGCTGCCTCACCACCACCTAGTTCTAGGAAATTACCTGCGCCATAATTCTCGTGATACGCCAAATTCCCATTGTGGTATAATCCACCTACAAGAACATCTTCGTTCCATCCGGAACCGAAGCCCCAGTAATCTGACCCGTGAACACCGGACATGCGAAATTCAGGTTCTGTTGTAAATAAATCAGTTGAATGATAAATGCCTCCATCTGTTGTAATCCAAGCTTCGTTTCCAACGATTCTAAAATCTTGATTGTCAACATGCATAGACAACGGACCACCTACATAGCCAGAAACGGAACTAAACGTGGCTCCACCGTCGGTTGATTTGTATACATTTAATCCACCAACAAAAATGACATTCGGATCGGTAGGGGAAGCCATTAACGCACAATTGTAGAATCCTTGATGATACAGCCATGTACTCGTTCCAATCGCTAAATTTACGTGTGTTGCGGTATATGGGCCACCAACTGGACTATTTGGCAAGGTCCAAGTTGTTCCACCGTCATTACTGCGGTAAACGCCAATGTAACCTAGGTCATTTGGTTTCGATTCACCAATTAAATAAGCGTAAACACGGTTTGGATCAGCAGGAGTAACGGCGATTCGCGCGCCACCATCGTTTCGAGCAGCATCCGTTGATGTATGCCATCCGCTAGTTTGTGCTATCCATGTTTGACCAGTATCTGTTGATTTAAGAAAATCACAATTTAAGGTAGTTCCGTTGTGTTTAACAAGGTAAAGTATGGCGCTATTTCCCGTATTTGATTTGATGTCATAACTGGCATCGGAATATTGCTGTATCCAATTCGAGCCACCATCCGTACTTTTGTAAAGTCCTTTATCTGTTGCTGCAAAAACGAGGTTGGCATTTCCAGGATGAATGAAAATCTCATTCACGCCAAAATTGGTATTAGGAAGAACATTTATCCACGAGGTTCCACCGTCCAAGGAACGAAAAATCCCTTTGTTTCCTCCTGCAAATACTGTGTTTGGATTTGAGTTTTGGACTTCTACAGCTGTCACACCGCTACCGAAATCAAGTGCAAGGGAAATACAGGTCCAGTTTGCACCAGCATCCATACTCTTGTAGACTTCGCCGGGTTCGGTACCGCAATAACATACGCTTGGCGCATTTAAACATTGGTCAAAGCTGTACACATTCGTTTGACCCGATCCTTGTGTGAGTCCTTGTTGAAAATTCGTGATGGGTCCAACAACACTCCAATTCGAAGATTTTTGCTGCGTTTGCTTTCTCAAATACGCTTTATCGATTTGTTGTTGTTCTTCCACACCCGGTTTTTGAATAAATCCAGCTGTGTTTAAGTAGGGTAGAGCTGCTCTTCTCCAACGTTTATAAAACTGTGTGTGATACGTTTTGATGAAGTCGTGTTCATTAAAATAAGAACGATACAAAGCATCGACTTCAAAGACACTTGGATTTTCCGTGTACATCAATTGCGCCCACTCCGGGAGTTGTGCAATTTCATGTGAACTTGGTTTTTTTAGGTTTTGAGCGAAGGTCATACCATGCATAAAAGCAAAGACCAAGGTAAAAAGTAGTTTTGAGCGCATAATCTCGTTTAAAATTGAGTTACGCTAATTTACTATTTTTTTAGAAATGGATGATTTAGGGAAGGAAACGATTTTCCCAATCAGAACTTGGTGTGATGCATGCATCCAATATTCCAAATACACTGTATCGTCGTTTTGCACAAAAGCGATAAGCGGCATTTCGAATAAACGGTGGAATCAGTTTGAATATAGAAAGTAGTTTCCAAAGACCACCTAAATCACTTAAAATACTTAATACCGCAGTGCTTTCGTTGAGTACTTCTCCATTTTTTAAGTAGATCACTGAATCCATGGGATTTACTTCGAGATTTCTCAATTGAACTTTTTCTTTGACAAAATCTGATTGTGCGGTGGTGAAATAAAATTGTTGCCCACGATCTTTTTTGATGATAAACTGAACGAAGGAATTGCATAGTATGCAAACGCCGTCAAAAATAATAATTTTTTTTCCCAGCATTATTTTTCTTTAGAAACGTCAATTTTCTTAGGGTTATTCACTTTTTCGTTCGTTAATGCCAGATCCAAAACCTCCGACATTTTACTGACAAAATGAAATTGGATTCCCTTCAAGTATTCTTCTTTGATTTCGTCGATGTCCTGTTTATTTTTCACGCAAAGGATAATCTCTTTAATTCCCGCACGTTTGGCAGCAAGGATTTTCTCTTTAATTCCACCAACTGGTAAAACATCGCCGCGCAAGGTAATTTCACCTGTCATTGCTAGATTTTTCTTCACTTTACGTTGCGTGAATACGGATGCCAAGGATGTTAACATGGTAATCCCAGCACTTGGACCATCTTTTGGCGTCGCGCCTTCGGGAACATGAACATGAATATTGTGCTCATCGAAAACTTCTTGCTCGAGTCCTAGTAAAGCGCTGTGACCTTTCAAGAATTCCAAGGCAATCACGACAGATTCTTTCATGACATCTCCCAAGTTACCAGTTAAGGTCAATTTCCCTTTTCCTTTCGTAATCGATGATTCAATGAATAAAATATCTCCACCAACAGAAGTCCAAGCTAATCCGGTGACAACTCCGGCAATATCATTGTTTAGGTATTTTGTACGTGCTCTTCCAGCGCCTAAGAATGTAAAAATGTCATCTATGGTGATTGCTGGACTAAACGACTCTTCCATGGCAATTTGACGTGCTCTGTTACGCACCAATTTTGCCGTTACTTTATCGAGTCCTCGCACACCTGATTCATTGGTGTATTCCTCTATAATTTTCTCCCAAACTTTTTTATCTATTTGAATATCATTCTTTGTGATGCCGTGTTCAGCTATTTGCTTAGGAAGTAAGTGTCTTTTGGCAATTTCGATTTTTTCTTCAATTGTATATCCGTTGACTTCAATGATTTCCATACGGTCCAAAAGTGGAGATTGAACGGTACTTAAATTATTCGCGGTAGCAATGAATAACACTTTGGAAAGATCAAATTCTGTTTCTACGTAATTATCGTAAAATGCACTATTTTGTTCAGGATCTAATACTTCAAGTAGGGCAGAAGATGGATCACCATGGTGATTTCTTCCTAATTTATCGATTTCATCCAATACAAAAACAGGATTAGCCGTTTCTGCTTTTTTCAAGTTTTGCATAACACGTCCTGGCATCGCTCCAATGTACGTTTTGCGGTGTCCGCGAATCTCCGCTTCGTCGTGTAGTCCACCCAATGACATGCGGATATATTTTCGACCCAATGCTTCGGCGATGGATTTTCCCAAAGAAGTTTTTCCAACTCCTGGAGGCCCATAGAAACAAAGGATTGGTGATTTCATGTTTCCTTTTAGCTTTAACACAGCCAAATATTCTAGAATACGTTCCTTGACTTTTTCCATACCAAAATGGTCTCTTTCCAAGATTTTTTTCGCGCGCTTTAAGTCTAATTTATCGTTGGTATAAACTCCCCAAGGAAGATCTAGTAACAGATCCAAGTAATTCATTTGAACGGTATATTCTGCGCCTTGTGGATTCATGCGTTGTAACTTCTCTAATTCTTTGAAGAAAAGTTTAGAAACGCGTTCGTCCCATTTTTTTGTTTTGGCACGTTCTTCGAAATCTCTTACATCTTGAACTTGAGGATTGTCGCCTAATTCATCTTGAATGGTACGCATTTGTTGATGTAGGAAATATTCCCGTTGTTGTTTGTCCAAATCTTTGCGCACACGATTTTGAATTTCGTTGCGCATTTCGAGCATTTGAACTTCTAGTGTCAAATGTTCCATCACCATCATTATACGCTTTTTGACATCCATTTCCTGAAGCATTTCTTGCTTTTTAGCAACATCTGCATTCATATTGGAGGAAATGAAATTGACCAAAAATGTTGGACTATCAATGTTACCTATAGCGAACTGCGCTTCTGAAGGAATATTTGGACTTTCACGGATAATTTGCAAGGCTAAGTCCTTGATTGTCTTGAACATAATATCAAGCTCTTGATTCCCTTGTTCAAATGGAATTTCCTTAAAGATACTTACTTTAGCACGCATGTAGGGCTCCGTTTGAACCGGAGTTACAATTTCAAACCGACGTTTTCCTTGAAGAATAACGGTAGAACTTCCATCCGGCATTTTTAACAGGCGTACAATTTGAGCAACAGTTCCAATGGAATGTAGATCAACAAAATTTGGTGATTCTTCTTCTTGATTTTTTTGAGAAACAACACCGATGATTTTATTTCCTTTGTTTGCTTCTTGTATTAATTTAATGGATTTATCTCTTCCTACGGTAATTGGTATAACGACACCTGGAAAGAGCACGTTGTTTCGTAAGGGTAAAATTGGCAATTCATTAGGGAATTCTTGTTTATTAAAATTTTCCTCTTCTTCAGCGGTAATTAGGGGAATGAATTCTGCGTCTGAATCCATAGCAGACATCCCGAAAAAACCGTGTTCAAATAAATCACTCATATTTTTTATATTGCGACAAGTTGTCATATTAGTTTTGAGCATCTCAAACTTTCGTAAGTAGAAACTAGGTATACGAATTAGACAAGCATTGTGCCATGCTTGAATTAACTGAAAATTCGTCAGTTTATAGTCTGGATTGATGTAGGGCTTCAAAAATCTTGATGTCCCCATCTGTGAATTCAACATGTCGACGATCCATCATTGCCTTTGCTGCTTGAATGGCTTTGTCCAATTGAAAAATACTATGTTCAGCACCATTCAACCAGGTGAAGGAAGGAAGGTGTTTTGGCGGAAATGCGTCCGAAAATACATTCACGGCAAATCCAACAACCGATGCTGTATTAAACATGGTATTGATCGCGCTTTTCGAATGATCACCCATACAAAGTCCCATGAATTGTAAGTCACTTGCTTCATTACTTTTTGACTCGTAACTGTAACTGGAAACGTTGCTATAATTGTTCTTTAAATTCGAACAGTTGGTATCTGCTCCAAGGTTACACCATTCTCCCAGGATAGAATTACCCAGGAATCCATCGTGACCTTTGTTGGAATATGCTTGGAAAATCACATTGCTCACTTCACCGCAAACACGGCAATGAGGTCCAATTGTCGTTGCACCATAGATTTTAGCACCCATTTTCACAACTGCTCCTGCGCACAACACGAATGAACCGCGGATCATCGATCCTTCCATGATTTCTGCGTTTTCACCGATGTAGATTGGACCGTAATTCGTGTTCAAGGTACATCCTTCAATCGTTGCCCCCTTTTCAATAAAGAGCAAATCACTCAATCCAATTAAGGTATTTGTTTTGGATAATTTTTGTGATTTTCGTTGGTCTGTAATCAAATAGAAGTCCAAAGCAATTGCTGCCTCATTCTTTTGGTAAAGATCCCAACGATGTTCTATGACAATTGGCGCTAATCCTTTGAATTCAATTTTGTTGGAGCCAACTCCATTTTCTGCGATAAATACTTCATTCCAGTAAAGTGAATATCCTTCTTCGAGTGCATAAATTGCAGCTGCAATCTCTTCATTCGGAATAACTTGCGCGTTCACACGAATTGGTGAATCAACTGAAGGAAACTTTTCTTGCAAATAAGATTCTGTGATAAATCCAACCTCACAGTCAGGAAGTAATCGTCCCCAACGTTCGTCGTTCGTGTAAATCCCCATACGTAGATTACCCACGGGACGACTTAAGGTCAGTGGTGCAAAGCGTAAGTGGAGTCCGTTGTCGTCTAAGTTGATTTTCATACAGTTGTTTTTTCAGTTATCGTCGAACTTGTAATATAAAGTAATACAAAGGTAAGTCCTCCGTTTAAAATTAGCATTTCATGTCCAAAAGTATAACCATTTAACCAATTTCCCACTTTATAATCGGGCTTAAAAAACGTCATGATTAATGGCCCATAAGTTATACCAAGACAAATAATTGGCGCAATCAAACAAACGATGGGAACCATGTAATTTTTTAAGTTTCTTTTGGTTAGAATTCCAAAAGCGAATAATCCCAATAATGGACCATAGGTAAATCCGGCGATGGTAAAAATCAAATCGACAATGCTTTTGTTATCCATCCATTTAAAATAGAAAACAAGCAACATGAACAGCACGGCAAAGGATAAATGCACGCCTTTACGCAGTTTGTTTTTTTGTTTTTCATCCATTTCTAAGCGACGTTCAAAGCCTAATATGTCGATACAAAAGGAAGATGTCAACGCGGTAATTGCTCCATCAACGGAAGGAAATAAAGCGGAAATTAGTCCGATAATGAAAATGATAAAAATCCCAAAAGGCAAATGTTGCTGAACGATGGACGGAAATAAATCATCTGGTTTAAATTCCCAACCATGTTGAGTGGCGAAGAGTTGCAACATTCCACCAAGTAAAAGAAAAAGTGCATTGACAAAAAGCAGGATGAAGCTAAAGACAACCATGTTTTTTTGTGCGTCTTTCAAGTTCTTCACACTGATGTTTTTCTGCATCATCTCTTGATCCAATCCAGTCATGGTAATGGTAATGAATGCTCCGCCGATGATGTGTTTCCACATAAAGTCTTTGCGCATGGGGTCTGTACTCCAAAGTTTGGTCATTCCACCTTCGGACATTTGATTCCAAATGTGTCCCCAAGACCAATTTAATTCGCCTTGAATGGAAATGATACAAACAATTAAAGCAAGTAACATGAACACAGTTTGCAGCGTGTCTGTCCAAACAATTGTTTTCACCCCACCTCGAAATGTATAAGCAATAATCATCGTAATAATGATGACAGTCGAAAGCCAAAAAGGGATTCCAACTCCATCGAAAACAAAGAGTTGCAAGACATTAATCACTAAATAAAGTCTCACAGTGGCTCCGAGTGTACGGGAAAGAATAAAGTATCCAGCTCCCCATTTGTATGCTGCAAAGCCCAGTCGATACTCGAGATAACGATAAATGGAACTTAAATTGTATTTGTAATAGAGTGGCAGTAGGACATACGCCACGACGAAATAACCGATAAAAAATCCAAGAACCATTTGGTAATAATAGAAGCCATTCGCGGTCACTGTTCCAGGTACAGAAATAAAGGTAACCCCGGATAGAGAGGTCCCGATCATCCCGAAAGCAACGAGGTACCACGGACTTTTTTTATCGCCTGTAAAGAAACTTTGAGACGTGGAATTTTTCGATGTATAATGAGAAATCAATAACAAGATACCAAAATAGGCGATTAGAATGATGATGATAAAAGCTTGATTCATGCAGATTATTTGAAGTGTAAAAATAATCGAAAGGATGTTATGTACTGAGAATTTAACGCATTACTTTTCATTCGATTGTTATCTTTGTCGAAAACAACACTTATGGAACTTTGGATTTTTCTTTTGTTATTGATTTTCTTTGGACTGACAATCATCGCATTGGTTTATTTCTTTTTGAAGCGACAAGAGGGTCAAGAATTAGTGAAACTGCAACTAGAATTACGAAAAGGTCGCCAAGAGTTTTTCTTGCCTTCACGTTTAGAGGCGTACCAACGAGCTGTTTTATTAATGGAGCGCATCCATCCAAATAGTTTGGTCATGCGCGCGCATCAGGGGAACGTTTCTGCTTTAGCGCAGCAGGGAATATTATTAAAAACCATCCGAGAGGAGTTCGATCACAATGTGGCTCAACAGTTGTTTATATCTGAGACTGGATGGAAAATGATGCGTGATTCGAAAGAAGAATCTATTCGTTTGATCAATCTAGCTGCCGCACAAATGGGTGAGAATGCTAGCTCCTTGGATTTATCCGCTAAAATCATGGAAATGTTGGCACAACTAGACGTGATGCCTTCTGAAGTTGCCGTATCCTTCTTGAAACAGGAGTTTCAATCTTTATTTTGAACTGATTTTTGCTTTCAAAATTTCAACAACCATTGGTAGTAAGGATAAGCCAATAATACCAAAAATAACTGTTTCAAAATGTGCTTGAACAAAAGGCATATTTCCAAAGAAATACCCCAATAAAGTTAGACCACACACCCAGGAAATTCCACCAATTACATTGTATTTAAAGAACTTTTTGTAACTCATGTCTCCAATCCCAGCGACGAATGGAGCAAAGGTGCGAACGATTGGGGCAAAACGTGCAATAATAATGGTTTTAGGCCCATGTTTTTCGTAAAATGCATGTGTTTGATCAATGTACTTTTGCTTTACTAATTGACGATTTCCGACTTTCCATTGCAAAACTTTGATTCCAACAGTTTTTCCGAGTAAGTAATTCAAACCATCCCCTAGAATAGCCGCAACAATCAATAGAGACAAGACAAGAAAAAGGTTGAGTTCCGCCGTTTCGCCATCTTTCACTACGCCAGCACAGAAAGTTCCTGCTGCAAACAATAATGAATCACCTGGCAAAAGAGGCATAATGACCAATCCTGTTTCAATAAAAATAATGAGGAAAAGAATGCCGTAAATCCAGATGCCGTAATCTTGAATTAAGACAAATAAGTGCGCGTCTAGGTGAAGGAAGAAATCCAAAAAATCTTTGAGTAATGTCATTAGTCGAGTTTTAAGGAAGGATCAACGTGCTCAATCCAACCTAGGATTCCACCTTCCATGACAAAAACGTTTGGAAAATGAAATTCTGTCTCTAACAAATTTACGACAGCTTCGGCACGACGTCCAGATTGACACATAATCACCACATCTTTATCTTGAGAAATCTCTTGAAATTTTGTAGAAATATCACCCATTGGCATATGTATAAATCCAGCGTTGCAATGCTGGTATTCATAGTCTTCACGAATATCAATTACCATCAAATTGTCATTGTTTAACAATCTTTCCTGGCAGCTTTTTGGGTCGATGTAGCGCATAATTTGTTTTGACAAAGATAAGATTTGCTTTTAATTATGAGCAATTTGAATGACTTTAGAACCGTTAACCAAAGAATTTAGATGTGGGATCCATGGCATAAAAAGGACTTTAGAGTTCAATGTTTGATTGGTTTTTGGCTTATAATAAACGTGAAATACTTCTTTATTGAGATGAATTTCTCTTCCATCTTTTACTTTCTTTATGTTTAATTCATTCGTTAAACATCGAAGTTGTGCGTTTTTATTTCGAATGGAAACAAATTTCAGTTCTGAAGGGTATAATTTTAAGTAATTATCGGTGGAAAACTTAATTTTATCAGGTTTTTCCGCATCATAAAAACACCAACTATTTTCACCTATTTTAAGGATCACTGTGAGTTTATTTTCATTCAAAATACACAAATGTGTTTCGGAAGCAAGTTGAAAGCGCTCGTAACTAATCCATCCTAAAATGAAGATAAAATGAAGTGCATTTATTCTCCAATACTGTTTCTTGATTTCACCTAGTAAAAGAACACTTGAAACGAAAAGTAGGATAGGGGTAAAGATGATGGGTAAATCAAATCCATAAACAAGTGCTCCAGGCCATCCTTCAATCCATTGTATCAAGCGAAACATCCAAAAGACAGAATAGAGTAAAACGAGTCCGTTGAGCTTTCCAATTAAAGGAATTTTATGTGTGGCAAGTATAAAAATCCCAGCACCTAAAACGATAGAAGAAATTCCCATCAGTCCGAGGTTTGCTACTGCGAAGTAATTTGGGAACTGATGAAAATAATACAAAGTTAAGGGAGTTGTTGTGACTTGAGCTGCAAATCCGATAGCGGTTCCTTCCCATAAGTAATATAGAATTTTATTCTTAGGTTTCCATATACCTGCGATTTTTTGGTAAAACAAAAAGATGCCTAACATCGCTAAATACGACAATTGGAAACCAATATCGAAAAAGTACATCGGTTTCCAAAGCACAATAACGAATGCAGTAAAAAACAAGGTGTTGATCGAAGACGCTTGCAGTCCTTTCCATTGTGTCCATGTGAGCACGCTAAACATAAATACCGCGCGAATGACCGATGGGGAGAAACCGGTCATGAGTGCATAAAACCATAATAGTAGGATGACAAATAGAATCGCGGTGGAACGTTTAATCCATTTAGCACCCAGTTTTACTATTGCCAATAGTAATTGTAAAATCAATCCAATATGTAAACCAGAAACAGCGAGAATATGCATGGATCCAGTTGACGTAAAAGCGCTTCTTATTTCACTGTCCAACAGTGATTTATCACCTAAAATTAATGCTTGTGCAATGCCTAATTCTTGGCCTGTAAGGTGCTCGGATAAAATCTCCGTACACACATTTTGAGCTCGACGAATGGCTATCGTTAAGAAGTTGCTCTTTATGGTTTTCTTCACATAATAGTCCTTTCCCTCCATGAAAAACATGCCACAAATTCCTTTGGTTTTCCAGTAGGTTTTTAAATCAAATTCTCCTGGATTTCCTTTGTTTTCAATTGGAATAATTTCGGCTTTCACATAAATAAGCTGATCTAATTCAGGCGTTTTATCTCCTTTCACATAAAATCGAATGGGTGTTGAAAAAACGTGATTCCCTCGTTTCCATTGAATATTTCCGATGCCTTTTGTCCAAGGTTTTCCGGATTGAACTTCTATTACGTTCATCTGAAATTCCGTTTTTCCTTTATGAAATAGCCAATAACTCCATCCTGTATTTTTCTGTTGTTCGCTATGAGCGAAACATCCTAATAGTCCAAAAACGGCTAATAAGAACAGCTGTTTAGCGATTACTTGAAGGTTTTCAAATGAAAACAAGATTACTGAAGCAATCAGTATATTTGAGAGTATGAGAAAATAATAATCCGAATACTCTGGCAACTTTTCAGCGCATATTATACCAAGCGAGAAATAAGCGCATAGGTAAACAAAGGGGTAGCGCGAAAAGGCCGGACGAAAATCCGGAGAGAAATTTGACATGCTTAGGAAAGTTTAATTCAAGTAGAACTTTCCATCCATCCAAATAATGATTTCATTTTTTAAAAATACGCGTAGGAATTCTTCCGTTTCTCTCTCGGGAAGATTCATTTCGAGTGATAACTCTTTTACTGTTAATGGCTTTGACAACAAGTCTAAAATTCTTCGTTGAATGGAGTTTTGAGGAAGTGCATTTTTTTTACATACATCACAGGTCCCACAAGGCTCTGAGGATTGTCCAAAGTATGCAATTACCTGTTGTGTTCGACAAACAGATTTTTCACAAAAGTGAATCATTGCTTCTGCTTTTTGTATGGCAATATCCCGTCGTTCTTTGTAAATACTTGGTTTTAAGTAAATATGACTGTCGGGCAATCTTTCCGATATATACGTAACGGTTGGAAGACTACTCCTTAAGTTTAAATCGATAATTCCGTGTTGTTGCATAAACTCTAGTTGTTGAGTTAAACGCTCAGAATTGATTTTTAGTCTTTTACAGATCTCATCTTCGTGAATTACATGAAAATATTCAAAGATTCCAGGATAGGAACGGGTCAGTAAAGTGGAAAGGGGATGAGTCGATTCGTATTGAATTTGAAAATTATACAACTCCCTATTTGTCACTAAAAATCTTAGTTTAGTAGGGTGGAAGGTCCCTTCAGAAAATAGTAGATTTTCATTCAACTCTAGTATTTTTAAGGAATGAAAGGTCGTTTCGTAGTCTAACTTGTATACTTGACACATTTTTTTAAGGTCAAGCGGATATGTTTCATCCTTCCCTGAACCAATGGCGATTTTTAGAAAGTTTGAAATCGCTCGATAGGTATTAAGGACATCTGTTTTTGCCGGGAATTTCTTTAAGGTCGCAGATCTCAAGTTTTCGGTATCCTGTTCTTCAAAAAACAACAAGGCCTTTGCGGTTTCTCCATCTCTTCCACCACGTCCAGCTTCTTGAAAATACGCTTCCAATGAACTCGGTATCTCATAATGCAATACAAAACGAACGTTCGGTTTGTCGATTCCCATTCCAAAAGCATTTGTTGCGACCATTACTCGGCGTTTTTCGGACATCCAATCGTTTAACATTCGCTCCCGTTCAGATTTTGTGAGTCCACCGTGGTAAACCCCACACGAGATGCGATTAGACATAAGCAGTTTTACCATTTCTTTGACCGATCGTCTCGTTTGACAGTAAACGATTCCTACATCTGAAGAATGTTTGCAATGTGCTAAAATGGATTCAATCTTATTACTCGTTTTTCGAACTTGATAATGAAGGTTTTCTCGTACAAAAGAAGCTTCGTGTACTTGAACTTTCTTCAATTCCAAATGTTCGATGATGTCCTTTTTAACGCGCTCAGTTGCTGTGGCTGTTAAAGCTAATACAGGAACTTCCGGTTTGATGGAACGAAGGTCTTTGATGTGCATAAAGCTTGGACGAAAATCGTGTCCCCATTCAGAAATACAATGTGCTTCATCCACAACTAGGAGTCCAACAGGCATTAATTTAAATCGCTCTATAAATAATTCTGACTGACATCTTTCCGGTGAGGTATAAAGAAAGTCAAGTCCACCAAAACGTGCATTATCCAGAATATAATCAATTTCTTTATAGCTCATTCCAGAAGTGATTGCCTTTGCTCGTATGCCCCGTTTATTTAGGTTGTCCACTTGATCTTGCATCAATGCAATTAAGGGCGAAACGACAACGGTAATTCCTTCTCGCATTAATCCAGGAACTTGAAAGCAGATGGATTTCCCGCCTCCAGTTGGTAAAAGTGCGAGCACATCCTTTCCTGCGATTGCATCTGCTACAATCGCTTTTTGATTCGGTCTGAACTGATCGAATCCCCAATATTGCTTTAAAACATCTTCGCTTTTACTCACTTTCACTAATATAGTACAAAAGTACAAGAATTGTCTTGTGAATAAAATTAGTTGTGAAGGAGGAATAAAGGCCGTATATTCGCGCAACAAAATACGCATATGTCAACTACAACTCTCAATTTCTCAGTTGAAAAGAACCATCATTCAACTTTAGCTCAAGTTGATTGGGATAATTTGCCATTTGGTAGAATTTTTTCTGATCATATGTTCTTGATGGAATATGCAGATGGACAATGGCAGGAGGGGAAAATTATGCCTTTTCAACCTATTTCCATGCATCCAGCTATGTCAGCGCTTCACTATGGACAATCCATTTTCGAAGGTTTGAAAGCATATAAAAACGTAGAGGACGAAGTTATTTTGTTCCGACCGGATATGAATGCAAAACGATTTGCAGAATCCGCAGCACGTATGTGCATGCCGGAAGTTCCAAAAGAAATTTTCATTGAAGCAATCAAACAATTGGTTGCGCTAGATAAAAACTGGGTGACCAATCGTCCAGGATACTCATTATACATTCGCCCATTCTTATTTGGTACGGATGAACTAGTTGGAATTAAACCTTCCGATACCTATAAATTCATGGTGATTACTTCGCCAGTTGGAGCTTACTACGCGGAACCTGTTCGAGTGAAAATCGAAGAGTATTATACGCGTGCAGCGAAAGGTGGAGTTGGACGTGCGAAAGCTGCCGGAAACTACGGTGCTTCTTTGTATCCAGCAAAACAATGTCAGATGGAAGGTTTTCATCAGTTGGTATGGACGGACGCAAAAGAACATTTATACATTGAGGAATCTGGAACAATGAACATCATTTTCCAAATTGGAGGGAAGTTAATTACACCTTCTGAGGATTCAGATACCATTTTAAGAGGAATAACGAAACGTTCGGTTTTAGAACTAGCAGCAAGCTGGGGAATAGAAATTGAAGAACGTCAAGTTTCGGTAGAAGAAATCGTGACAGCAGCGAAAAACGGAACATTGGAAGATGCTTTTGGTGCTGGAACGGCTGCAACGATTGCGCAGATTATTG
>CAMAPI010000037.1 GCA_945860065.1 Chryseobacterium gleum
AGTTATTTCTTTCTAACGGACGTTTTTGGAGAAACAGATATTGCCTTCATTGAAACAAGCAACAATGGTCAAACTTGGTCGAGTCCATTTCGAATCAATCAAGATCCCGCAGGCAATGGCAAAATACAAGACCTTGTCTGGGCAGATTACGCCACGAATGGAGATTTGGCTGTTTGTTGGCGCGATCGCAGAAATGCCAGTGCTAGCGGATATTCCGTACCGAGTGAAATTTACTGTACGGTAAGAAATCAATCAACAGGTGTATGGATGAACGATTTCAGTGTGAGCGATCAAGCGGTAAATCACCAGCCCATTTTAGAGGAAGCAGGAAATGACTTCATGAACGTGATTTTGGATAATGATACCTTAAATATCATTTGGGGAGATGTGCGCACTGGAAGTTTGAAAATCTATTTTACCAAACGAGGGATTTATGACTCAACAAATCAGATCGTTAGTTTGCCAGAGCCAGAGCGAATGGTATTTCCGAATCCAGTAACTACTGAACTTTCTATTCCCAATGAATTCATCGGTTCCGATTTTTATTTGATGTCAACGGAGGGGAAGTCCGTTCAAATTGGTAAAATTGAATCGTCTCTGCTCTATTTTGAATCGATACCAAGGGGAAGTTATCAATTACTCATCATTTCACCAGAAAAACGGTATCAATATCACCTCATCAAGCATTGACATTTAGAATTTAAACGGTATATTTGTTCCATGAGTGATTTTGTCGTTTCTGCCCGCAAATATCGTCCACAAACCTTTGATACGGTTGTGGGACAGCATACGATTACGAACACACTCAAGAATGCCATTAAAAGTGAACACCTAGCACAAGCTTTTTTATTCTGTGGTTCACGTGGTGTCGGAAAAACAACCACTGCCCGAATATTAGCAAAGACCATTAATTGTTTCCATCCTACGGAGCAAATTGAGGCTTGCGATCAATGTGATTCATGTCTGTCCTTTCACACTGGAAATTCATTAAACATCTATGAATTAGATGCGGCATCGAACAACTCGGTGGACGACATCCGAAACCTAATTGATCAAGTGCGCATCGCACCG
The DNA here is from genome assembly GCA_945860065.1 of Chryseobacterium gleum. Lineage (GTDB taxonomy): Bacteria > Bacteroidota > Bacteroidia > Flavobacteriales_D > Crocinitomicaceae > UBA952. Next base: position 1,072 of record CAMAPI010000037.1, read on the forward strand.
CAAATAGGTACCCACAAAATATACATCATCGATGAGGTTCACATGTTATCGAACAGTGCATTTAACGCATTTTTGAAAACATTAGAGGAGCCACCGAAGCATGCCATTTTCATTTTGGCCACGACGGAAAAACATAAAATTATTCCTACCATTCTTTCACGCTGTCAAATCTTTGATTTTAGCAGAATTCGCGTAAAAGACATCGCTGATCATTTGGCTCAAATAGCGACGAAGGAAGGTGTTTCTGCGGACCCTGAAGCCTTGCATCAAATTGCGATGAAAGCCGATGGCGCATTAAGAGACGCTTTATCCATTTTTGATCAAATTGTCACATTTGCTGGTACGACATTAACCTACAAGGACGTATTAGAGAACCTAAATATTCTCGATTACGAATATTACTTTAAAATAATGGACGCGGTAGAGAAAGAAGATATTTCGACGACCTTATTGATTTTGAATGATGTTTTTGAAAAAGGATTCGACGGACATCACTTTGTTGTTGGACTTGCGGAACACCTTCGGAATTTATTGGTTTGTAAGGATGCGCGGACGTCTAATTTATTAGAAGTGCCCGAAACCGTTCGTCAACGCTTTGTCGAACAATCGAAGGAAATTGAAGCAATACGCATCATGCGGGCTTTAACGATACTGAGCAAAACAGATGTCGACTATAAATCCGCCAAAAATCAACGTTTGTTGATTGAAGTAGCACTCATGCAACTCTGTTCATTGAAACAAGAGTCTGAAAAAAAAAAGGACTGACGGATAGCGTTGTTATTCTACCTTTCCCAACCCAAACATTACGAAAATCAAACGCTTCAGCACCTGTCAACAAACCGGCGGTGCTTGCCATTATCCCCGCTGATGATGCTGAGGAAAAGAAAATTCTCACGAGTCCACAAGGAATTGTTTCCACGAAACACATCTCCATCAAAGATTCTATTGAGAAAATTAAGGAGTCACAGCAGCAAGGGAATCTAGAAGACCAACCAAGGGAGGGTTTTAGCATTGAACACGTTAAAATGTACTGGAAGCAATATGCGTATGTCGCGAAAGAAAATGGATTAGAGACATTCTATAGCGCGCTAATTAAACGAGATCCGGTATTAATCAGTGAAGAAGTTTTGGGAATTGTAGTAGATAATCAGGTGCAAATGGTCTACATCCAAGCGGAGTTAATTGGTTTTATTGAATTCATGCGAAAAAGTTTACAAAACTACCACGTAGATATTCAATTGTCCATGAGCAATGAACCAGAAAAAGAAACGAAGTTTTTGACTGGAAAAGATAAATTTTCTGCACTTGCTCGGAAGAATCCGAACCTGCATACCTTGAAAAATTTGTTCAACTTGGACATCGAATACTAGTCATGCATAAGCTATTTCAATCGATTCAGCTGAAAGAGGACAGTAAGTCAAAAGTCGAATTATTCTGTCAGCAATGGGATGACGATGTTCCAATGAGCATTCAAACATCGGGATCAACGGGAAAACCGAAAGTCATCACATTTACGAAGGCGAATTTCATCGTTTCCGCGCAAAAAACAATCGCATTTTTCGATTTGCAAGAGGACACTAATGCCTTACTTTGCTTGTCTCCGGATTCCATTGGAGGTAAAATGATGCTTGTAAGAGCCTTGGTTGGCAACTATTCACTGTATATCACAGAACCATCCTTGGATCCACTTGAACACATCACTGTACCGATTGATTTTGTTGCCTTGGTTCCAACGCAAGTGGCACATATTCTCAAGAATCCATCTTCATTATCCAAACTTAAAGCCATTCGAAACATCTTGATTGGAGGAGCTGATATTCCGTTGGAATTAAGTGAACAACTACTTTCCCATGGAATAAGAGCTTACCAAAGTTTTGGAATGACGGAAACGGTATCCCATGTTGCACTGCGTGAAATTGGCAAAGAAACAGCGTATCAAGCTTTACCTGGTATTCATTTTACCGCGACGTCTGACAACTGTTTAACGATTCATTATCCCGAATTAAATACACAAGCTATCCAAACAACAGATTGCGTAGAATTATTGAGTGGACATGCTTTTTTATGGAAGGGAAGGACAGACTTCGTCATCAATTCTGGTGCGAAAAAGATACATCCAGAGGAATTAGAACAGCGACTTTCCCCGTTCATTACTGGTAGATTTTTCCTCAGTTCCATACCACATCCACTTTGGGGTGAGGCGCTCGTTTTGCTGACAGAAGAACTGAATTCACTAAATAAAATGGACCTAGTTCTGTACTTTTCTTCCTATGAAATACCGAAGTTCATCCAAACAGTTCCAATGATTTTAACCAGAAACGGGAAAATACAACGAACACTCACCTTCGAACAAACAACATCAGATGCGTGGCAAAGCCTATAAAATTTTTGGGCTAAATCCCGGAGCGAGTGAGGAAGAAATCCGCAAACGCTATAGGAAATTAGTAAAGAAGTTCCATCCAGATGTGAATAAGGCAACTGATGCTGAAAAAACATTTATCGAAATCCAAGAAGCTTACGAATATTTGTTAGCTCCAAAAACGGAAGAAATTGAATACACCGAGGAAGCAACGCAACCATTCCATTCGCGATACGCAGAATATCAAGCTTATGCGCGACAACAATTTCAAGCTCGCAAGAAAAAAGAAGCCGAAGACTTGGAGAAATTGTATGTCCGATTGCAAACTGGACATGTGTTTTTATTGCACCGCATCATAGCCTATACTGGTTTAATTATGCTCATCGTTTTATGCTTGGATCTTCTTTTGCCAAAACACCAAGTTCCCGGAGTCATCACCTCCTACTCCACCGATGTCTATCAAAGCATGAATGGAAATTTAGTGAGCATGGCTGTGACCAAAAATGGAGATTGCTTTTTTCTGAATTCCTTTTCAAATCGCTTCTTCGACGTTAATCCATTTATCAATATCGAAAAAACCGCCATCTTACATCAATCCACGGCAGTCCTTTCAAAAAGCGATGAGTTTTCACAAAAGATTCCCATTCATTTAAGTTTTTATTGGGCGCAATTTGTGTTGTTTCCCTTTTTCCTTATTCCATTTATTTTTTTGATTTATAAAAAGAAGGATGCCTTTTTCATTATGGGGTCTTATTTTTCTCGCTTTGCGAGTGGAATTCTCCTGCTCTATTTTTTAGCGACAGAGGACCGTTGGTATCATTTATTCACCCTAGGATTTTATTGAAATGACGAAAAAAGAAAAAGCAGTGTATGTGATGTCTGAATTAACTAAAATCTATCCGGAAACACCAATTCCTTTGGATCATGGCGATGCATACACCTTATTGATTGCCGTACTGCTTTCCGCTCAATGCACGGATGAACGCGTGAATAAAATCACACCACTTCTTTTTGCCAAAGCGGCGAATCCAACCGATATGATTAATCTTAGTATTGAAGAAATTCAGTCGATTATTCGTCCGTGTGGACTATCGCCAAAAAAAGCATATGCCATTTGGACATTGTCTCATATGATTTTAAACGAACACAATGGACAGGTTCCAAATTCATTTGAAGCCTTAGAAGCCATGCCGGGTGTTGGACATAAAACAGCATCCGTTGTCATGTCACAAGCTTTTGGACATCCCGCTTTTCCCGTAGATACACATATTCATCGTTTACTGACAAGATGGGGCTTAACATCAGGGAAAAACGTCGTTCAAACTGAAAAGGATGCAAAAGCACTCTTTCCAAAAGAATCCTGGAACAAATTACACCTACAAATCATTTTTTACGGTCGATCTCATTCACCGGCAAGAAGTCCTAAAAAAGAAATCGATTACATCACTTGTCATATTGGGACTAAGAAGGCCTTGTTAGAGTTGAAGTGATATTAACAATTGTTCATAAGTACCTTTCACATCTTTTTCATAAGAAATTGAATCCCGGAATCGAAGGTTGATTTTCGAATCCGTATATTTGTTTCATGGACAATCCCGATAACATTCGAAAACCAATTACACGCTTAAAAACACAAGGTCAACTAATCAATGAACTTGGGAGAATACCTCCTCAAGCAATTGATGTTGAACAAGTTGTGCTTGGAGCGATGATGTTGGAAAAGAATGCGGTGAACGATACCATTGATATCTTGAATCAAAATAGTTTTTATGATCCAAAGCATCAATTTATTTACAAGGCTATCCATGAATTGTTTGCAACGACAAATCCAATTGACCTTGTAACGGTTACCTCTAGACTTCAGAAAAATGGAGAATTAGAAGCAGCTGGTGGAGCGGCATACCTAGCAGGATTAACCAATCGGGTAGCTTCATCCGCGCACATTCAACATCACGCTCGCATCATTTCAGAGAAATACATCAAACGCGAATTAATTCGTGTCAGCAGTGAAATCATTCGCGATGCCTATGATGAAACACGCGATGTTTTTGATTTATTGAATTCAGCCGAGTCAGATTTGTTTCTCATTGCAGAGAACAACATGAGCAAACAAGTAAGTTCCATGCAGACCGTTATTCGAGAAGCCATTCAAGAAATAGAGAAAGCATCTCAAAATTCAGATGGTGTTTCTGGAGTTCCAACCGGATTCCATGGTTTAGATAAAATAACTTCCGGATGGCAGCGTTCTGACATGGTTGTGTTAGCTGCGCGTCCTGGTATGGGGAAGACAGCATTTGTCCTTTCTATGGCCAGAAATTCAGCAGTTGACTACAATATGGGAGTTGCCATTTTCTCCTTGGAGATGTCCGCAGTTCAATTAGTGAAACGTTTAATTGCTAGCGAAACGCGACTTTCTGCCGAAAAACTGCGAAAAGGAGATTTGAAGGAACACGAATTCCAACAATTGCATTCGCGCATCACCAAATTGGCAACGGCACCTATTTTTATCGATGACACAGCGGGAATTAGTATTTTCGACTTTCGAGCGAAGTGTCGTCGTTTAAAAGCGCAGCACAACATCGAAATGATCATCATTGATTACCTTCAATTGATGTCAGCAAAAGATGGCAAAGGTGGAGGGAACAGGGAACAAGAAATATCCACTATTTCTCGATCCATTAAGGAAATCGCAAAAGAATTGAATGTCCCAATTATTGCTTTATCACAGCTGAGTCGATCAGTGGAAACACGCGGAGGTGATAAAAGACCAATGTTATCCGACTTACGTGAATCTGGAGCGATTGAACAAGATGCTGATATTGTATCATTCATTTACCGTCCAGAATATTACAACATCACCCAAGACGACGATGGGAATTCATTGCATGGAATTGGTGAAATCATCATTGCTAAACACAGAAATGGGGCTTTGGACTCTGTTCAATTACGTTTCGTTCCAGAATATGCACGATTTGAAAACTTACATGAAGTTCCAGAATTAGATATTGCTGGTAGCAACAATAGTGCAGGCTTAAATTCATTTGATCAGGACCATAACACGTACACCATTAAAAGTAAAATGGATGAAGGTGAGGATTCAGACATATTTGACAATAGCGGTGCAGATGAAAATCCTTTCTAATCAATGCGTTTATTTCTCCTCTCTTTCCTTTTGTTTATTTCCCTTGCTGGACGCAGTACACAATTACTTATCCCAATGGATGAGGCACAAACAGATCATTTAAAGGCTTATGGCATTGCTTTTTATTGCCTTGAACACAATGTAACAGTAGAATGGTTATTGAATTACCGTGGAGGTTCCTTTCTTGTTCCACACTTAAAATCATTGGAGGAAGAACTCATTATTCGAAATGTGCGCTACCAAGTGTTAGCGGAGGGACAAGTGAATCAAATTCGGATAGAAATTTCCAATCCAGAAGTAAATATGGAGATTGTTCAATTGGAAAAAGCGCCGAAAATCGCGGTGTATACACCACCGAATAAACAACCCTGGGATGATGCTGTGACATTGGTCTTGGAATACGCGGAGATTCCGTACGATAAAATTTATGATTCCGCCATCGTTATAGGGCTTTTACCTAAATACGATTGGTTGCATTTACACCACGAGGATTTCACAGGACAATACGGTAAATTTTATGCGAATGCTCGCTATCAAGCTTGGTATCAAGAACAAGTTGCTGTCGCTGAGAAAAATGCAAAAATGCTCGGATTCAATAAGGTTTCAGAACTAAAATTAGCTGTTGCTCAAAACTTAAAGAATTTTGTCATCGGGGGTGGATTCTTATTCACGATGTGCAGTGGGACAGATAGTTTCGATATTGCATTGGCGGCTCAAGGATTGGATCTGTGTGCGGCCGTTTTCGATGGTGATCCAGCAGACTCGAGGGCTCAAGAAAAACTCAACTTTAATCAAACATTTGCTTTTCAAGATTTTCACCTTATTGAAGACCCAATGGTTTATGAATACAGTGATATCGATGCCAGTGACTTACGTATAAAAGGTCAAATCTCACAAAAAATGGATCAATTTACCTTGTTCGATTTCTCTGCTAAGTGGGATGTTGTCCCAACGATGTTAACGCAATGTCATGTTGATGTTGTAAACGGATTCATGGGTCAAACGACGGATTTCAGAAAAGAACTGATTAAATCGAATGTCTTAATTCTAGGTGAAAACAAAGCAGCGAATACGGCTCGCTATATTCATGGTGAAATGGGTCAAGGAACATGGACATTTTACGGCGGACATGACCCAGAAGATTACCAGCATTATGTTGGAGACCCATACACCGATTTAAGTTTACACCCAAATTCGCCGGGTTATCGCTTGATTTTAAACAACATACTATTCCCCGCTGCGAAAAAGAAGAAAAGAAAAACATAGTTTTCTCAGAAAATGATGCTTAAATAAACAATTATTAGTAAACTTGCGGAGTATTCATGCGAACCATCGGTTCAAGCATTTCCAAAATCAAACGTTATTTACATACACAATCATTAATGGATCGTAAAACCTTAGAGACAAAAAAAATCTCAGACCTTCGTGCTATTGCACAATCCCACGGAATAGAAAATAGTGAATCATTGAAAAAATCTGAACTCGTTGACCAAATTGCGGGGAAAGAATTAAGTGCGGCACCAACAAATACCCCTGAATCCATTGAGGGGAAGGAAGAAAATACAGTTCGACCTGCTCGCGTCGAACGCAAGCCGAGAATTCGTCAAATCGTGGAGACACCTTCTACCGAGGCGCCCACTGAGAATCAAGCGATTGAAGCTGTTACAGAAGAATCTCCAGAAGCGTCAATATCTGAAGTAAGAAAGCCTGTTCACCGTCACGAACGTACTGAACGAAATACACCACAAGGAGAAGCGCCGAACAATCAACAAAATAGACGAGATAACAACCGTCAACAAAACCCGAATCAAAACCCGAACCAAAATCCGAATCAAAACCCGAATCAACAAAGACAAGCACAACAGCGAAATACCCATGTTGAATCAACTGAAAAAACAGATGATTCGAACTACGATTTAGTTGGTATTGTTTCAGCAGAAGGTGTATTGGAAGTGATTCAAGAAGGATTTGGATTCTTACGTTCTTCTGACTACAACTATTTACCATCTCCGGATGATATTTATGTTTCTCAGAATCAAATCAAATTATTTGGATTAAAAACAGGAGATACTGTTAAAGGAAGTATTCGTCCACCAAAAGAAGGAGAGAAATTCTTCCCATTGGTGAAAGTGGAATCCATTAACGGCCGTCATCCTTCATATATTCGCGATAGAGTTCCATTCCAATATTTAACTCCTTTATTTCCGTCGGAGAAATTTAAATTAACCGGGCACGCACAAGAGACATTGTCGACACGTGTCATGGATCTTTTCGCTCCAATTGGTAAAGGACAACGCGGAATGATTGTTGCGCAGCCTAAGACCGGTAAAACGATGTTATTGAAGGACGTTGCGAATGCAATTGCAGCTAATCATCCCGAAACATATTTAATTGTATTACTGATTGATGAGCGTCCAGAAGAAGTAACAGACATGGCGAGAAGTGTGAAAGCCGAAGTAATTGCCTCCACTTTCGATGAGCCAGCTGAACGACACGTAAAAGTAGCGAACATGGTTCTTGAAAAGGCAAAACGTTTGGTTGAGTGTGGGCATGACGTATGTATCCTATTAGATTCCATTACACGTTTAGCAAGAGCTTACAATACCGTTTCTCCAGCATCTGGAAAAGTACTTTCTGGCGGTGTGGATGCGAACGCACTTCACAAACCAAAACGCTTTTTCGGATCAGCGCGTAAAATTGAAAATGGTGGGTCTTTATCCATACTAGCAACTGCATTGACTGAAACAGGTTCCAAAATGGACGAAGTCATTTTCGAGGAGTTCAAAGGAACTGGAAACATGGAATTACAGTTGGATCGAAAAATATCTAATCGACGCATTTATCCAGCGATTGACATCACTGCTTCCGGAACACGTCGTGAGGACTTACTCGTGAAAAAAGATGTATTGCAGCGTATTTGGTTGATTCGCAAGTTCATTGCTGACATGAATCCAGTAGAAGCGATGGAATTCTTGAAATCACATATGGAAAACACCATATCAAACGAAGAGTTTTTGATTTCAATGAATAGCTAATGAACAAGTCAGTAAAATATGGACTCATTGCCAGTCTGCTTTGGATTTGTGTCAAAATGGGTGCTTTAGCTTTCAGTATTTCTTTGTACGACATTAAATACTTCGGACTATTAAATATGTTCTTACTCACGTTTGTGATTACTTGGAGCATTTACAAGCAAAAGCGAACCGAAAGTGAAAGCAACTTATTAGTGGACATTAAAAACGGAATGCTCGCTGGTGTTCCATACACCGTTATTGTGAGTGTGTTCTTGTTTTTCTATTATGGACAAATTTTCCCGGAATTCAGTGAAAAGAAAATGAATGAAGTCTATGTGCGAATTGATTCAAAGCAAGAGTTGGATGCGATTCGTAAAAACCAGCCGGAATTAGAAAACAAAAGTGATACGGAAATCAAACAATTAGCCATTAAGGACTGGAAAAATAAATTAGACCCGCAATTTACCATGATGATTTCCTTGCTTGCTCTACTTTTCTATACGACCATGAATTCCTTATTGGTTTCGCTTGTATTTAGAAGAATTGTTTTTAGAAATTAGCGTTTATTCAAAGTCTGAAAAGCCGATTTCGTTAGTTCGATGCGCTTGTTTCCAAAGTCAAATTTTCCATAGAATTCCTCCGGAGAAGTCATAACCGTAGCAAAAAGAAAGCGATCCGAATGATTTTGTGCGAATCCGACAAACCAACCGATGTCTTGTCCGTCTTGGACTCCCCAGCCAGTTTTTCCATAAATCTTAAGAGAACCTTGGCGACGCTCTTGAAAAATACCCATCAACGTTTCATAGGATTCTGAACGCAGTCCCAATTGACGCTTTTCGATTTTATTCAAAAATTCGATTTGTTCCATAGCACTAATCCGTAAGTCTCCGGTCAACCAAAACGTCGTCAACTCAGGTGTAGACAAGGTATTTCCATAGTGAAATCGTTTCAAATATGCGTGCATGTTCTTATCCCCTATTCGTTTAGCGAGTTCTTGGTAATATGGAACAATGGAGTTCTGAAAAGCAAATTTCAATGTTGGATCATCTAAAGCTCCCAAATTCAATTTCGTCGTTGAATCTTTTAAAATGTTGCATTCTAATCCAATAAGTGTATTCGGGATTTTAAACGTCGAAGCCGGAGAAAACAGAACAAGCGCCAAGGAATCGTTGTAGTAAAAATACTGCTTGGTTTTCAAATCGTAAATGACCACCGAAAAGGAATAAAATTTACTTTCTTCCATTTTCAAGTCTAAGGAAACCGCTTTTTCAACTTGGAATTTTGGCAAGCCACAACTTGCTAATGCAAGCCATAAAACTAGAATACTTACAATGTGGCGCATAATTCTTCTCCTAGTTGATCGTAATCGATTCCATCAAAATTACCTGAAGACATCATTAAAAGAACAGAATTGTTCCATTTTTGAGAACGGATAAACGATAAAACATCCGCTGTTTTATCTTTTACGTCAACAGAGCCTCCAAATCCATCGGACACCTGTTGTATGGAAATCGGTTCTAATTTCTTGTGATGAACAACCTCTGGATTGAAATACACCAAGGCTTCATCCGCCGCAATCATGGCGCCTTCATAATGAGGTAAAAATTCCTTTTTCAAAGAAGAAAAGGTATGTAATTCCATACACGCTACTACCTTTCGATTCGGATACTGGTGTTTCACGGCTGCAGTTGTCGCTTTTAATTTCGATGGAGAATGGGCAAAATCCTTAAACATGACAAAGTTTGAACGCTCCATCACTTTTTGCAAGCGTTTTCCTGCACCAGTGAAGTCCGACATCGCTGTCAAGAAATTGGTGTTTTCAATTCCGATAGCCTTCGCCAAATTCATTGCCCCCATTAAATTTTGTAAGTTATGTGGACCGAAAACCAAGAGCGGAAAGGACTGTCTTTCGAAGTGTAAAAGAGTCCCAGTTTCCGTTGGTTCAAACGTTGGTGTTTGATAGGAAATTGAAGTGATTCCTTCACGTGATTGTTCTCCTAATTTCCGCACTTCTATATCCTCTGAATTGTAAATCAAGGTTCCATTGGGCTCAATTAAATCGCAAAAGATTTCGAATTGCTTCGTGTAATTTTCAAAGGTTGGAAAAACATTAATATGGTCCCACGCAATACCGCTGATTAATGCCACATTTGGACGATACAAATGAAATTTTGGACGACGATCAATAGGTGAACTAAGGTATTCATCTCCTTCTAGAATCATGAATTTCGCAGCACTTGTTAATTTTACCATGCAATCGTATCCTTCCAATTGCGCCCCAACCATGTAATCCACGTTTAGTTCTAGTTTATTGATTGCGTGTAACAGCATGGAGGTTATGGTTGTTTTCCCATGACTTCCACCGATAACGATGCGTATTTTATCCTTGCTTTGCTCGTACAAGTATTCTGGATAGGAGAAAATAGGGATTTGAAGCTCCTTTGCTTTCAACAATTCGGGATTGTCTTCACGTGCATGCATTCCAAGGATAACCGCATCTAATTGAGCGTGGATATTCGCAACATCCCAAGCAATTTTTGCCGGTAAAATTCCTTCGTTCTCCAAACGCGTTCGAGATGGCTCAAAAATTTCATCATCCGAACCACTTACGTGAATTCCTTTTCGATTGAGGGCGATGGCTAAATTGTGCATGGCACTTCCACCAATGGCGATAAAATGTACGTTCATTACTTGACTTTTAACAAAAGTACAAGAAAGGAGAATTATTTTAAATGAACTACTGAATAGTTACTGACAACTAAATATGAATTTACTGTTCAATCACATTTGCGCCTGTTGACTCATTGAACCAAATGTAATCCGTAATGACTTGATCATTGCGCGTAAAGGTGTTGGCACCATCTTCCTTCGTTGTTTGCTCGAAGACAACTCCGTACCCATTTTTATCAACTACTACCCGACGAACAATCACTGTAGTCACGAATCCTTGTCCGTTTTTAATGGTATACGTTCGTTCTGTCATGGTGTTTTTTGGAAACAAGACACCGTCTTCGTCCTTCAAATTATTTGGTGCATTTGTTAGATCCACTTTTGACGAAGCAATTTTTTCAATTTGCTCATATTGTTGATCTTGGTTGGAAGCATTCTCCACATCACGTTTTGTCACCGAGACTTCGTAATTCGTTTTTATTTTCTCTTGTGCTGATAAATCTTTTTCTTCTTGCGCTTTCAATTTGTTCGCACGCAGGGATTCCTCATTCGACAAGCGATTGGAACGAGACAACTCCGATTCCTGTATATTATCTGCTGCTTTTTGAACATTGGCATCGGAAACATCTTTTGCATCCTTCCACACACTGATGTTCTCAGCGTTTTGATTTTGTTTTTCTTCTTGTGTTTGATTGCGTGTTATTACAGCGGATTCATTTTTTTGCAACTCCTTCTGCAGTTCCACTTGACGTTGGTCCGCAGCCTCTTGGTTTTTGCGGTCAATCATGGTCTGTTCAGATTTAAAAGACTCCATGTTTTGATCAGTAGATTCTTGTTGAACAGCGCTCATGGTTTCATTAAAATGATTTTGATAATCAAATACATTTTTAATTTCTTGAATTTGTTCTTGTGGTCGTTCGGCTTTTTGTTGAGCCGTTTTATTTAAATCGTTAAACGCTTGTTCGGGAGTTCCGTTCGTGCGTTCACCCGGCGCTTTTAATTGTATTCCAACAAGTACATCTTCTTTTACGCTCGGACTCGTTTTTACCACCGTTAGAGTTGTATAAGTAGTTAAGGAATCGATGCTCTTTTGAAGCTGAGTTAATTCCGATGCTGGCAGGTAACGTGCATGGGTGGACGCCAAAACCTGTACAGCTTTCAATTCTTTCAATGCTTCCGTATTATTTTTTGCTTTGACAGTCAGATACGCTGATTTACGTTGCGCATGATACGCTTCCATCTTGATGATTTTGTTTTTTAACTCAATAACAGCAGGTTCATTTTGACGGCTTTTCATCGGGTCAGAGTTCAAAATATTCTTAGCCACCGGATAAAATTGGAGTCCTTTCAAAAAGTTTTCATTGGCCTTCGCAAGTTGATCTTTGTAAATTTGCTCTTGTGAATTTTTCCAATCTGTCACTTTTTTCATGCCATTTTGAAGCTCTTTCGAGTACTGATCAATTAAACTTTGTTTTTTGAAGTTCGCGATACTACCCTCTGCCTTTTTGTACATATCAAAGGAAAGATCATATTTCTTTTGACCATACAACTCGCCTGCAGATTTCAATTGTTTTTTAACCTCAATTTCTATTTTCACATCCCCTTGGATGGCTTTGATTTTGTTTATTTCAGCTTCAATTTTTTCTTTTTCGTTCGGCTGGAGCTTCAATGCTTCCGTGTATTTAATTAGGGCCTCATCATATTTTTTTGCTGCAAGCATGCTGTTGGCGGTTTGCATCGCTTTCTCATATTGCGATCGATTTGCTGCGTTTTTTGCCTCGTTACCTATGTTTTCAGAAATCTTGGCCAATTTTGCTGTGATGTATGCATCCTTGGGAATCTGCTGGTCAGCCAATTTATATTTCTGCTCCGCCAGCTTCCAATTGTTCGCAGTATAAGCCACATCTCCTTCGGACTTTAACTTTTCAAATTCCTTTTTGCGTTTCGCTTCACTTTCATTAATTTCAATAATCGTTTGAACTGATTGTCTTTTTTGAGTGATGATCTCATCCGATGGAGCAACAACCAAAGCTGAATCGTAATAGAGTATCGCTTTCTCGAATTCTTTGACGCTTACTGCTAAGTCGGCAGAAGCAACGTATGCAATTCTTTTTTCTTTATCCCGGGCGATTTTGTATAAATCTTTGACTTTTTTATCCATATCAGCCTTCACCTGGGCATCCGGAATAGCTTTGTAAATTGCTTGGTCCCACACAAACTTCTCTGCATAGGTTTCCTTCGTGAAATTTAAATCAACATTTGGACGAATGACATATAATTGTAGAGGAAGTTGATCGATTAACTTTACGCCGTTTGACCCATTTATTTTTGGTTCAATCGTTTTCAAGTCAAAGGACATTTTTTTCGTCATATAGCCTGGATTCGCAATGACAAGCGCCATAATCTGTGTTGGATTGACCTTTGCGGACACATAATAATACCCTTTATTGTCTGAAACAACACGAGAAACAGAAACGCCATTTTGAATGACATTGACCGTTGCTCCAAATAATTTTTTCCCGGTAACAAAATCTTGAACGGTTCCTTCTAGTGCAACTAGTACCGGTGTTTGTCCAATCACCATCGATTGAAAACCTAAAAACAAAAGAAAAATAAAGAGTCTACTCATAACTGTAACTTAGAAAACAAATCATAGAGTCAACGTAAAATCCTACATTTGTTTCAAAGACAAATTTGCTAAAAATTAATGAGCTAACAAAATGCTTCCTTTTTCCAAGTTAAGTTTCTGGGAACGTTCCATTTACACCGATGGAATTGATTTTACCATCGTTGGCGCTGGAATTGTCGGCATGAGTACAGCCTTACACCTTCGAAAAGCTCATCCTAAAGCGAAAATTCTGCTCATCGAACGCGGATATTTACCCACTGGTGCGAGCACCAAAAATGCGGGATTTGCCTGTTTTGGTAGTCCAACAGAATTGAAAGACGATCTTAACAAAATGAACGAACATGCTGTTTGGGAAACAGTGGACATGCGATTGCAAGGATTAGAGGAATTGTTTGCACTTGTAAATCCCTCACGAATTGACTTCGAAACTTCGGGTTCTTGGGATATTATTCGAGAAGATGACACGGAATTAACACCCGATTTCTTGGACTATTTGAATGAGCAGCTTTATCAAATTTCCGGAGAAAAAAAGGTCTACTCAGAGGACCAATTAAAAATGAAGGAATCCGGTTTTAAAGGTGTCAAAACCTCTTATTACAATCGACTAGAGGGATCGATTCATACGGGAAAATTAATCACCGAATTACACCAATCCTGCGTTATGGAAGGAATTCACTTTCTCTTCGGTGTGAATGTGCTTTCCTTTGATTCACAAATCTCAAGAGTCGATGTAGAAACCTCCATGGGTGTTCTTAGCACCACTAACCTATTGATTTGTACGAATGCTTTCGCGAAAGAATATTTAACAGATATACAAGCAGCTCGCGCTCAGGTTCTAGTTACCAAACCTATTCCCAATTTACATATTCGTGGAACGTTTCATTTTGATGCTGGATATTACTATTTTAGAAACATTGAAAATCGCATATTATTTGGAGGAGCTAGGAATTTAGACTTTTCAGGCGAAACCACCACCGAATTCGAAACAACGAAACTCATCCAAGATCAGTTGAGTCAAGAATTAAGTCAATTTATTCTACCGAATACGCCATTTGACATTGATTATTCATGGTCTGGCATTATGGGGATTGGGTCCGAGAAAAAACCAATTATCAAAAAAACGAACAAAAACATTGCTTTTGGTGTTCGTATGGGAGGAATGGGTGTTGCAATTGGCGCATCTGTTGGGAAACAATTATCAAACCTATTTTTGTGAGTCAAACAGAAGGAAAGAAAGCATTTATTAACCCCATTGATCCTGACAAGATCACGGAAAATCCCCACTCATTAGAATATGGGCATCACGCCGGATCAGCAGTGATAAAACCGGAGGATCAAGGGAAAATCAAAGGTCGCGCCTTAAGTGCCATGGAGCATCAAACAGACATGCAGTTAACACAATTGTATGAACAGATGCAATTACTAGCTTCGCAAGCAAAAAAATTGAATGAACGAAAAGAAATTTCTCATTTCATCTATCAGGCAGAGATGCGCTTTGAACCATTCATTAATCACACCTATCATGTATACCAACGTAGTTCCGGTAAATATGCATTGTCATTGGTTGGACCCAAAGAGTGGGGGAAATCTGGACAAGATTTAACGTTTATCGCGACAGTGAAATTACTCGCGGATCATACTTGGGATATTCTAGATCGAAATCCCGATTTCAGTATTACCGGGTAAAAACCCATTCTTTTTCGGTGGATAATAAATCGTTGTATTGGTACCCATCTACATCGTATAACTTCAATTCTTCGATATCCGAAAGCTGGTGCTCAATCAAATAACGTGTCATTGCACCGCGGGCATGTTTAGCATACATCATGACCGTAGTAAACTGTCCGTTTTTAAATTCCTTAAAAATCGGTGTGATGATTCTATTTTTAAGCAGGTTTTGTCGAATGACTTTAAAATACTCAGAGGAAGCTAAGTTGATAATGACCTCGTCCTTCTCCAATTCCTTTTTTAATGTTTTGGTGACTTTGTCGCCCCAAAATTCATACAAATTCTTTTGCTCCGCTTTGGGTGAGAATTTGGTTCCCATTTCCAAACGGTAAGGGTAAATCAAATCCATAGGTTTCAAGATACCATACAAACCTGAAAGAATACGTAGATTTTCGTCTAATTTAGGGAGTAAGTTGTCTGCTAATGTCCCAACACTTAATGCGCGATAAACTTCACCATCAAAGGCATAAACCGCTTTAATGGATTCCTCTGGATGAACTGAGCCCTTTTTCCAAGATTTAAATCTCCACGCATTTTGCTCGGCTAAATCCATCGAGATTCCCATTAAATCTTGCAAACCAACCTTTTTTATTTTTTTTAAGTCTTTAACTAGTTGATTGGCTTCTTTTTCAAATAATGGTATGCTTCCTCCGGAATTTCTACTCGTTTTATCAGTTAAATTCTTTGCCGGAGAAAGGATGATTTTCATGTGTAGTAATTTTTACCTTGCTAAGTTAGTTATTTGAAAAGAATGTCTTAAATTTAATGCGCTAAACTATGAACAATGCAAAAAAGACTACTCAAATTTGGACTATTTTCCCTAGTAAATTTCCTGAGCTATGCACAAGACTCTGAATTCCTAGGATACTTCACTCCTACCATTTCTCACTTGGTGCCAGCAAATCCAAGTCAGGTTTCACCTCACGAGGCAATCATTAAGCCGAATTTCAAAGGAAGGGATCTTATTGAGGTGGACCAAAGTAATACGCACAATCCAGATTGGGTGTGGCAACAACACGCTTCCACCGAAAAAATCGCTTCTGCAAGTGTTTTATGGGCCTTTCAAGGACTAGGGACCAATTTATCACCTCCCGATCCATCTTTAGATGCGGATAGTAACGTGGTCATCGAAGCGACAAATTCAGGTGGTGGTGGTGTTTACCGCATCTTCAACAAAGCAACCGGAGCAACCATTGTTAGTTCTGTAACGATGCAATCTTTAGGTGGCTCAGCCGGACTAGGAGATCCTATTGTTCTTTATTATAAACCTGCAAGACGTTGGTTTTTAACAGAGTTTTCGAGCTCAGGAAACAAGTTGTTGATTCATGTGTCCCAAACCAGTAATCCACAAGGAGCTTATTATACCTATTCATTTACGTGTACTTCTTTCCCAGATTATCCGAAATATGGTTTTTGCGATGCCTCGGATGCGTTTATTGCAAGTACTAATCAGGGTGGACCTCCAACGGTATATGCCATGAAAATAAGTACCATGATAACGGGAGCAACTTCCCCATTTATCAAAACTACTATTGGATACTCACTGAATGGATTCGGTTTTCAGTCCATCACACCGGTTGATTTAGAAGGAGATATTGCAGCGCCCGCAGGAATGAAACCCTTATTTATTCGTCACCGCGATGATGAGTCGCATTCAAATGGCTCTCCCGATAGTGGGACAAACGACTGGATTGAACTTTGGGAAATGAGTATTAACTGGACTGCGAATACGGCGACAGTTGCTAAAATTCAGGACATCGTTATAGCCGAAATCGATTCAAAATTATGTGGGTTAACGAGTTTTGCCTGCATCAAGCAACCTGGTACGACCAATACACTTGACCCATTGAGAGAAACTGTCATGTACAAAGCTCCAATGCGTGTTTTTGGTGATCATCAAACGATTTTAGCAGCCTTATCAACAGATGTTGATGGCGCTGACCGTGCAGGTGTTCGTTGGGTGGAATTAAGACGTGCATCAAATGTTATTACGCCTACATGGGTTAATTATCAAGAAGGAACCTATGCACCTGGAACCGGAACAAGCAGATGGATGCCGGCGATTAACATCGATAAATTCGGCAACATCATTGTGGCTTATTCTACATCGAGCAATACCGCAGGAGATTTCCCGTCGATCAAAATGACCGGTAGAAAACCATGTGATCCACTTGGACAAATGACGATGCCAGAAACAACCATTATCGCAGGAACATCCTCAAAAACCGGAGATACTCGTTGGGGTGACTATCACCATATGTCCATCGATGACTTCGACGGAAAAACCTTTTACTTCACAGGAGTTTACCACAATTCGCAAACGAAAACGAACGTAAGTGCGATTCGAATGAATCCAGATGTTTTGGATGCTTCCATTGCTAATGCATTTGTTCCAGGTACTGGAACAGCATGTGGTACTTCAACGCAAATTGGGGTTATCGTTGAACAAACTGGAACGACAAGCATTACTTCAGGTGTCATTACATGGCAAGTTGGAAGTGGAGCAGTTTCTACGGTAAACTATACTTCAACTCAATTAAATGGCGTTGGGACTACAGATACCATTTTTGTAACTATTAACGGATTAGTTAGTGGTGCAAATAGCATTAACTTGTCCACCACGACTGTCAACGGAATTTCACCAGACGACAACATTTGTAACGATGCAAAATCGATTAGCATCAATGTTACCGGAGGTTCATCCATCACTGCAAGTATGGCGATTAATTTCTTACCGACATGTACGTCGAACAACGGGCAAATCACCTTAACAGCAACAGGAGGAACAGCACCTTACTCCTATTCATTGAACAATGGGTCGAGTCAAACTTCTCCTGTATTTGGGAACCTTGCACCAGGATCGTACACGTATACGATTACAGAGAATGGCGGATGTTCAGGATTCGGTTCCTTTAACATTCCACCCGCTGCGATTATTACAGCAACATTGAATCAAACCGCAAGCATTATTTGTAGTGGTAACGCCAATGCGGTTATTACCGCAAGTGCAACAGGTGGCCAAGCATCCTACAGTTATTCCATCAATGGAACGAATTACCAAGTATCTAATACTTTCAGTAACCTTGGAGCGGGAACCTATACGATTTATGCGCAAGATGCCAACGGATGTATTGGTTCCAATACTTTAACAATTACTCAGCCGGCAGCGATTGGCATCAACGCTGTTCCAACAATGATTTCTTGTACAGGATTAAACAACGGACAAATTTTCGTGAGTGCTTCAGGTGGAATAGCTCCATTAACCTATAGCATTAACGGAACAACATTTGTTTCTAGCAATACATTTAACGGTCTTCCTGCAGGAACATACACAGTAACCGTGAAAGATGCGAATGGTTGTCAGCAAACGTTCTCCACAACAATTACGGAACCAGC
>CAMAPI010000038.1 GCA_945860065.1 Chryseobacterium gleum
TCCATGTAATGAATCCATTACTTGTAGCTGACAATGTCACAGGTAAACCTGAACAAGACGCGATGTCTAATCCTGCATTCACGGTTGGTAAAGGCAATACAGTCACCGTTGTAGACTGAGCTGCGTTACCACAAGCATTCGATGCTACATACGTGAAGTTAACCACAACTGGGTCGTTTGTTGTTGGTGTGTATGTTACTGTACCATTCGAAATGTTCGGGGAAAGCGTTCCTGAACCATTTGTTGTAGTCCAATATCCACCCATGCTGTTGATCGCAGCAGCACTTAAAGTAGCTGGTGCATTCGCACAAACGATTTGATTTCCTGACACACTCACCGTCGGTCCAGTTCCAACGTTAATCACCAATTGATCTTGGTTTGAACATCCGTTCGCTCCTGTTCCAGTAACCGTATACGTTGTTGTCGCATTTGGATAGAAAGGAATCGCTTGAGTCACGCCGTTATTCCAAGAATAAGAAGCTGCCCCTGTTGCATTTAATGTTGCACTTAATCCAGCACAAACAGAGATGTCGTTTCCGGCGTTTACTGTTGGCAATGCCAATACCGTAACGACTACTTGATCTTGGTTTGTACATCCGTTAGCGCCTGTTGCTGTTACTGTATACGTAGCGGTATTGTTCGGCGTAAACTGTGAACCATTGATAATACTGTTATTCCATTGGAATCCAGTTACCGCTGTTGGTGTATTCGCTGTTGTTTGAGCTGAAAGAATTACTGGAGTCGTCGCACAAACTGTTTGATCGATACCCGCATTCACAATTGGTTGAGGCAATACTGTCACTGTGACATTATCAACGTTATGACATCCGTTGATATCCACACCATCTACCGTATAAGTAGCTGTATTCGATGGGAAGAATGGCGTCGCGTTTGTCACGTTGTTTGTCCATGTATATGTTAATCCCCCTGAACCAGCAAGAATCGATGGAGAAGCATTACAAATTGTTTGATCAACACCAGCATTAATAGCAGGCAATGCCCAAACAGTTAATTGAACTTGATCTTCATTCGTACAACCTACCCCATTAATAACTCCTACGGTATACGTATATATTCCAGGTGTTGTTGGCGTCACCTCCAAGACAGGATTTACCACTGGTGCAGAGATTCCACTACCAGGATAAGCAATCGTATTCCATGTAAATGGAGCCAAACCTGTTGCAGGTAAGCTTGCTGTTTGACCAATACAAATTTGTTGATCAACTCCTGCATTTGCCGGTGGAACCGGTGAGAACACCACTTGTAGGGTGTCGTTATTCGCACATGAATTGGCGTCAACGCCTGTTACAATAAATGTCGCTGTTTGAGTCACCGTATATGGTTGCGCATTAATCGCGCCATTATTCCAAGTATAAGTACCTCCCACACCTGCACCTGTTCCAGACGGTGTGAATACTTGCGAACCACTATTCGTACAAATTAGGACGTCATTCCCCGCGCCAATTAGTGGAAGCGGATTGACAACCAATGTTGCTGTTGTCGAAGCCGAACATCCTTGCGCGCTTGTTGCGACTACGTTATAAGTAGTTGTCGCAATCGCATTACTTACGATAACCGAAGCACCTAAGGTATTATTCAAGTTGGTATTTGGAGACCATGTATACGTTAATGGATCAACACCACCAGTAATGGTAATGATATAATCTTCCGTTTCACCGAAGGTGATGTTCGTACATGGACCGATATTTGTCGCAGATGGATTGGCGTTGTATGCACATCTTACGCGCATTCTTGTCGTTCCATTGGTTGCGCTTAGCGGAATGAAAATAGATCCAGTGTACGTTGCTGGAACTGTTCCTGCAAGCCCACTAAGTACCAATTCACTCGCTTCAAATGTTCCGTTTTTATTGAAGTCAATCCATACTGCAGCTCCTTCAATGTCTCCTCCTGTTGATACAGAAAGTGGAAGGGTTGATCCTGCCGCAATGGTTGGGTTAAACGTAGGGAATAAGGTAAATCCACCTGTAGTTCCTCCGTCACACAACGTTGAGTTATTAATTGCACCAAAAGTTACATTCGTAATGATGTCTGGGAAGGTACAAGAAGTTACTGGTTGACAATACGTTCCTGGTGCTGCAGTTGCCAATGCGGTTAACGTTGCATTTTGATTAAAACAAATGGCCGCCGGACTCGCGATTGCACTATTCATCGTTACAGAAGAAGCTAGATTTATGACCGCCGTTGTGGAAGATGAACAACCATTGACATCTGTTCCTGTAACTGTATAGGTTGTTGTTACCGTTGGACTCGCATCAACACTTGAACCAATAGCAGCAGTTAATCCTGCGGCTGGGGACCAAGTATAAGAAGTTGAGCTTCCTGATGCCGTCATCGTTACGGCAGTTCCGCCTGGCTGACAGAATGGAGCAGAAGTTGGCGTAACACTTATTGCAGGTAAAGCATTGTTAACAACCGCTGCGGCACTTGAATAAGATGGTGTTCCGTTACAAGCGATCATACGTAAGCGATATGTCGCTGTTGCGTTCATCAATGTATTATAGGTCATGGCTGTTGCGCCGACGATATCATTATACGTGACACCACCGTCCAACGAAACTTGCCATTGTAAGGATAAACCATTTAATGATCCTGTATAGTCAGTTGCTAAAGAGAAATTGCTTCCGGTACAAGCTCCTGGAGGCGCGATTGTATTTACTCCTATTGGAGCAACATTACTAAAGATCACCATTTGCACGTTAGCAGAACCAGCTGTGTTCGTACATCCAGTTGTTTGATTGGTATATGAAATATTGTACGTCGTTGTTTCTAAAGGAGAAACCGCTTGCGAGAAGATGTTTGTTCCAGTTGCAATAGTTGTTGTCCCTGCTGAGTTTGTCGCTGTCCAAACAGTTGTGTAATTGGATGGTGGAACAAAGCGCCAAGCTTCTGGTGTAGTAACGCCCCATGGTGTTGCAACGCCGGTCACTTGATTTTGCGTTGGTCTTCCTGGAGCAACCGCGCCAATTGTTTTTGTGACGTCTTGTAAGCCAACAACGTTAGCAAAGGTGGTTTGATTATTATTTAAAATGTGAACTTCAACTGTTCCGATTGTTTCGAACAATCGAGCATAAGCACTAAAGCTTGGATTAGCTGCTCCACAACAACGATTCACATCTTGGTATAGGATGTTAAATACACGGTTTGGTGCAAATCCACTCGTCCAATAAATCAGGTCACTTGATGCAGAAGCATTTGTTCCACTTCCAAAATATTGGTCACCTGCCATCAGTGAAATCACATTTCCAGGATTCGCTGGATTTGGGAAATACTGATATGCTCCTGAAACAGGTCCGCCGTTAAAAGCAAACTGACCTAATTGTCCTGCAGCAGTACCGTAACCTGGTACAGCTCCGAACATTAAAAGTCCATTTGTGCCAGCAGCTAAAGTAGTAAAGTTGGTTCCGAAGAAATTGAAGGTAAATCCGATTGGAATATTTCCCCAACCACCATCATCTAAGTTACCTCCTGATAAAGGAACAGTTGGTACACCATTGCTACAAATGGTTGTTGCATTCGCAGGAATTGAATAAGGTACATATGGAATAGTACTTACAGCAAAGTTACTTGAGCTCAATCCTGAATTAATAGTCGCTGAAGTTCCTGGACAAACACCAGAAGCGGAAGTTGTCACCGTTGCGGATGGCAAAGGATAAACGCCAACTGAAAAAGCATTTGTAGCAATACAACCATTTAAGGTACTCGTCAAATAAATTTCCGATGTTTCGGATAAGGTAGCGGTAACCGTTGGACCTACATTTATTGGAATTAACGCAGTCGCTGTATTTGATGTCCAAGTGTAAGTAACATTCAGATCAACAGGCGCAACACTTAAGGTAGTATTTCCGCCGGCTCCACAAAAACTTGTGATAGAAGATGAAGCGGTAATCGGAGTTGTAATAACCGTTACAGCTGTCCGAAGACCCTCACACGACCCATTGGTTTCTCCAACGTAATAAGTCGTGTTCGAACATGCTGGAGGCGTAATGAACGATGTGCCCGTTGATAGTGGCGTACCGCCATTTGGAAACGCATACCAATTGTACGTCCCGGCAGTGCTCGAAGACGCTGTGAAGGTAGCGGTTGATCCGAAAGAAACAGTTGCGGTTGCCGGTGCAGCACTTGGTGCCGACGGCGATGACGTTACTGAAATCGTTTGAGTTCCAGCATACGTTGTGCCATTTTTCACGATGGAGATTACCCCTGTTGTACCAGGTCCTGCAAATCCATCAATCTGTGTGGAAGAAACCACAGTAAATGCTGAAACTGGTGTTCCACCAATATTTACTGCAGAAACTCCTAATAAATTCGTTCCTGTAATCGTAAAACTACCTGAACTTGCACAAACGATTAAAGGTGCAACGCTAGTAATGGTTGGCGCTAATCCAGCCCACGCATAAAATACATCGCCTGTTAATGCAATTGGACCAGGAGCAACTGTTGCACTAGCTAATAATCCAGTTGCTGCTAAATTTCCACCAGCACCAATAGCGGCACTTTTTATGTTCCATTGTCCAGACAAGGTCGTTCCTTCTGCCACAAAAGTCTGATCTTGTGTAGAAGTTAAGTTGTCTTGTGAATTATAACGCAATGTAACCGTTGGATTTGTTCCAGAAATCCCAATTGGATTCAAGGCAGATTGCGTTTGAACTCTGAATGCACGATTTCCGACAGCAGCAGCAGTACCACCTTGCGTGGTATTGCTTGGAGCAGCTGTTTCTCTCACGTTGATTCTCGTGATATCTGATCCGCCAGTAATTGCCGTTCCTGAACCTGTATTACAAGAGAAGGTTCCGCTGAAAGGGATATTAAATGTACTTCCCAATGTTCCACCACCTCGTCCATAGAGTGTCATTCCACCATTTTTTAGGTAAGCGTTAGTTGCCCCGAACAGACCGAAGGCTCCAGCATACGATTGCCATGTGGAGATAAAATTATTTCCGCCTAAATCGAGGACATTTCCAGGGACATTTCCACTCGCTGTTAGAGAAATTGGAAATGTACCAAACGAAGTAAGGTCAGCATTTAAATTAAGTCCGTTTCCGTTACCTGCAAGTTGCAATTGCACCAATTTACGGTTCGTCGGAATAGATGCATCATCTGCATTCGCCACCGCAGAGGTTGCTGGAGCAAAATAATTTAACACTAGTAGGTACAGTCCACAGCGTGCGGAAAGGCCTGTTGCTTGCGCTGTAAACGTCCCGCCAGCCGCAGAACCTGAAGTTGCGCCAACCCCTACTGTAGGAGCAGCAACATATCCAAATCCACTATTCGTAACGTTAAAACTTAATAATTGTCTGTTAGCACCAATATTCGCTGTTGCTGTTGGCCAACATCCCGCCGGAAAGGCAATTGTTGCATTTCCTGCAGAAAGGGAAAGTGTTGGTGGGATAGAATAAAGGGATGTATTCGCGTTCAAATAAACCGAAACCACTTTTCCTTGATTCAACGTAACTGTAAAGTTGGCGGTTGTTAATGCCAAACCTGAGATCAATGTCCCTCC
Organism: Chryseobacterium gleum; assembly: GCA_945860065.1. GTDB lineage: Bacteria > Bacteroidota > Bacteroidia > Flavobacteriales_D > Crocinitomicaceae > UBA952. The sequence continues at coordinate 5,522 of CAMAPI010000038.1, forward strand.
AGTAACCACCACTGTCGGTGCGGCAGTATAGCCAGAACCAACATTTGTTACCAAATTTAATGCGGTTGGACCTGTAAATCCAACTAATGGTACAACCGTATAATTGAATCCACCATTTGTTGCAAAGACAGCGCCTACCCCAGCAGAAGCTTGAGGATCTGAACTTAGTAATCCTGCTCCGGAGTCACTATTAATATTAATACCTCCAGTAATCGTCGCGATTCCTGATTTTTGAGTAGCACTGTTTCCCCCTCCGTTTAAGACGTATAAAATAACAGGAACTGCAGCTGCGCCGGCTCCTGTTCCGCCAACACCATTACTAAAAGTAAGGCCGGGCGCCGTTGAACTATTATAACCTGTTCCATTATTTGTGATGGACAGGCTACGAACTGTTTGCGTCGTCGCATCATAATTCACCTCAACTTTCGCCGCCAATCCTAAATAAAGGAAGTTTCCTACAACCCCTGATGTATGTGTTGGCATCACCGTTTGAGCAGTCGAAGTTAAGGCTTGGTATATGTTAGCTCCGTAGAAATACGGTGTCGCAGTACTTAAGACTTGATTGTATGGTAAGTTTGTTCCAATTGTTCCCAATGTTCCAATCCAAATTAAGGAAGGTCCACTCGTTGTAAATTCAGTTGCTGCAGTTGTAGTTGGAGCAATAGCATTAAACGTGCCGTTCGCCGTACATAAGTAAACATTAATTCCATTAAAATATCTTGTGCCGATTGTTGCGGCTAAACCATTTGAATAAGGCGTCACAGCACTACCAAAAACAACGGGAGAGACATTGTAGTTCGCCCCCATGTTTGTCATATGTACACTTTCTACTCTCGTATTCATTGGCAATCCGTGGATTAACGCCGTGTTATCAATTTTTAACTTTCCATTCGTGTTTAATGATCCTGCGGTATGCACGAAACTATAGGTAGTTAAAGGCTGTGTTGTTGTAATGGCATTCGCTCCAATATTTATAAAAATTAAGGTTCGAATAATTCCCCTTGTGCCATCGCCTTCAAAAACTCCAGAGCCGCCCAAAGTTGAACCCGCTCCATTAAAGGTTATGGAAGCACTTGTTGTTGTTCCAACGGCAAAGTTTGCATACCCATTGTTAATGAAATTTCCACCAAGTGTGGTAGGGGTGCCTGTTGATCCACCCACGGCAGAAGTATAGGCTAAATATTTTCCACCTGAGTTAATTGTGATGTTTCCACCTATTGTTACGGGAAATGAGGTTGCGCCCCATTGTAAGGTTCCATTCACTGTTAATTCAGCATATGCTAGGGCTTGATCGATTGTGACAACTGAACCTGCTGCAATAGAAATTAAATTTCCCCCAGCTGGCACAACCCCTCCAACCCACGTTGCAGGTGAGGACCATTGTCCACCAATTGCTGAAGATGTAAAAACAGCCGGAGCCGCAGAAGTTAAACTTACATTATCAATTGCCACTGCCGGCGATGTTCCAAACGAGTTGTCATTTTGCCAAGTAAAGATTAAACGGAAAGTGGTCCCTGCAAAAGAAGAAGGAACGGTCACTGCCGCATTTGTATAGGTTGCTTGCGCATTGTTTGCCTGAGTATACAACAAGGTTGCTCCTGGGTAAGCGGATGCGTTAGACGCTGGATAACCAGAAAAAGGATTTGTTGTCACTGGTGCGGCATAGATTAACAATCTATCCCATCCAGTTTCACCGCTTCCCTTCCATTGGAAATTAAGTGAGATAACACTTTCATTTGCCGGAACAGTTACGTCTCGGTAAAAGTGAGTAGTTGATGTCGTTGTAGTAGAATAAGCCCAAGTAGTTCCACTTGTGTTTGATATGTACGCGGCATTTGATCCTGCAAAGGCGCCGGGAACATTTCCAACATACCAATTATTATTTGCTGAATTTGCATCATTCACAACAGTCCAGCCATTTGATAAAAATGAAGGTCCATTATCGAATCCACCATCTCCCGTAGGATTAATGATCGTCGTTTGAGCGAAAATGCCATTAAAAACAAGTAAAGAGAGGGCGAAAATTCCAAGACGGATTACCCCCTTTAAAGTTGTAAAATTATTCATAGTAGTAAGTTTTAGGTATCAAATATATTATAAAAAGTTTAAAAAACAAAAAAGCGACATGTACATATATTTTTTCGTTTAAAGAAATGAAAACAAAGCTTATCTTTGCTGATAATTAAACGATTAGGGTAGATGAATAGAAATCGAACAGCATTGGTTTGTGGGAGTACGCAAGGAATTGGTTTTGCCGTTGCAAGTCAATTAGCAAAAAATGGATTTAATTTAATTTTAATGGCTCGAAACGAGGAGAAGTTAACTTCTGCATTAGCGCGCTTGGACAATAGCCTTGGACAAGTACACCAATACCTTGTTGCCGATTTTTCTAATCCAAGTGGACTAAAAACAGTCATTGAATCGTACATCAATGAAGGACATCGAATTCATGTGCTGGTAAACAACACTGGCGGACCCAAAGGTGGATTAATCAAGGATGCTGCGCCAGAAGAATTCATCAACACGTTTAATCAACACCTTATTTGTAATCATATTTTGATGCAAGCGGTGAATCCTGGAATGATTGAGGAAGGATTCGGACGAATTATCAATATTATCTCGACATCCGTGAAACAACCACTAGCAAACCTTGGGGTTTCCAATACGATTCGTGGTTCCGTTGCCAATTGGAGTAAAACGCTTGCTGGTGAACTTGGTCAATACGGAATAACCGTAAACAACGTCCTTCCTGGAGCGACAAATACTTCTCGTCTCACCGAAATTGCTGGTGTAAAATCAGAAAAAACGGGTCAAACGGTTGCGGAAATATTTGAAGAAATGGGAGGTGAAACACCGATGAATCGCATTGCGGAACCCGAAGAGGTGGCTGCAGCGGTATGCTTTTTAGCGTCCCCCGCAGCATCTTACATCAACGGAATAAATTTACCAGTAGATGGCGGCCGAACTAAATGTCTGTAAGAATTTGTAGGAAGAAAAATTTACTTGCTATAAATTATAAGGTATAGCCAATCTATTTTGACGCTACCCTATTGGCGATGTATGATCGATACGCCATTAATAATGGAAATCCAATTAATAAACATGCTGCAAGGAAATATCCTTTTGATACCAAATGAAATCCCTCGATGTCCTTGAGGTCCTCCGGGTTTATTCCCACTCCAATAAAATAGGATAAACTTAGCTTGATGGGTAAGGCGATATCTTCTGCGCCTTGCTTCACGATGATTTCTCCATCAAAAATACTGATGTTTAAGAAAAATAAGGGAACCGCAAAAAGGACAAATGTCAATGCGAATACGGCGAGTGGATTTTTAAAAAGATTTTTTATCATCGGACAAAATTAATCGTTTTATCTATATTCGTCCACGAAATTACGTTTTGACAAAAAAATTACACCTTGCTTATTTGTGCACCTCCTGCGGTTGGGGTGGGCTGGAGATGAATCATCTTCGAAATGCCCTTTGGATGCAAGCGAGAGGACACGAGATTACGCTCGTTTGTACAAAAAAATCCCCTCTTGAAAAAGCGGCATTGGAAGCCCAGCTTTCTGTGATCAGCATTCGAAAACCGGCGCGACATTATGCGTTTTATAGCGCCTGTTTCATATTACAAAAACTGAAGAAAGTAGGAGTTCAAGATGTGTTGATTCGAAACACATCTGATCTTAGTCTTGCCGCGAGCATCTCATTCTTCTCTCTGAAACGTGTAAAGGTTCATTATTTCATGGAAATGATGTTCCAAGGGAAAAAACGACAAATTTTCAGAACCATTCGATACGCATTTTTGAGTTCGTGGATTTGCTCGCTCGATTACATGAAGAACGATGTGCTTTCCGCAACAAATGTTCGTCCAGAAAAAGTATGTATTATACCGTCCGCTCTAAATTTTAGTGAACTTTCTTCGCTGAGTAAAAGTGAAGCAAGAAAGCACCTTCATCTCCCAGAGGGGAAAGTAATTTACGGCATGATTGGCCGAATTGATCGGAAAAAACGACTAGAATTAGCCATTTTAGCGCTTGAGCAACTGAAAAACCCAAATCATCATTTGATTTTTGTCGGGGAGGAGACCCCGGACTCCAGAGATTCGTATCAAACGGAACTACAAAAACTCATTCAGGGGAAAAAATTGGGTGATCAAGTCCATTTTTGTGGTTTCACAAGTGAAACAGGTCCGTTTTATCGCGCAATTGATGCGCTGATTATGGCTTCTGATTACGAAACCTTTGGTATGAGCACGATTGAGTCAATGGCCCATCATACTCCCGTTCTGGCAAGTAATGCTGGGGGATCAAAAGAATTGTTGAATAGCTTCCCATTGGGAATTCTTTTTGAGCCAGGTGATTTCATTTCCTTGTCACAAGCCATGAGGACATTGGATACCATCAACAAAAACACCATTATTGATCGTGACTTTCAATACCAATTTGACCACCATCGTATTTGCGAAATCATTGAATCCCGCATACTAAGTTTGAAAAGCGTGCGTTAGAGAAGCGAAATCTCCTTAAATTCGTCTCACATGGATTTGTATTCAGCCAAACAACGTTGGAAAGTCGCATTGATTTTCATTTCTCTCCTGATTATAGGGGCCTCACTTTTTGTTTCCAATCAAATGATTCAAAAAATCGCTGAACGCGACCGTTCTAAAGCAAAGGAATGGGCAAGTGCCTTGAAAAAGAAGGTGGAATTAGTTGAACTCAATGCACGTATTTTTAAATCCTTGCGCGAAAGAGAGCGCGAAAAAATTGAATTGGTCGTTGAAGCACAAAAAACCTTATTGAATCCATCTGATTTATCTCTAAACCAAGATTTAGCCTTCACCTTAAACATCATTGAGTCAAACAAGGATATTCCTGTTATTTTATTGAACGATGATGGAACATTAGCGCAATTTCGGAACCTTGATTCTATGCTATCCCTGAAAAGCAATCAACATAAAATCTTAGCGCTTGCGGAAAAATGGAAAAAAGAGGGGCATGAATTTAACATCAATGTCTTTGGAGATATGCACATGTCCTTTCTTTACGGCGAGTCACGTGCTTATCTGGACTTACAAAAACAAAGTGACTCATTGATCTCCTCTTTCAATCAAGATTTGGACAATCAGTCCAACTTGATTCCGGTGTTATTCTATGATGTGAAGGGGCAAAAAGTGATTTCTAGTAATTTGTCAAAAAAGGAATTAGACACTGAACATTTGTTTAAAACAATAGCTGATTTACAGGCTCAAAACATCCCGATTCGCATCAATTTCGGCGAAGGGGAAAAAGTACTTTATTTCAGTGATAGTCCCGAAGTCAAGCAGCTGATTTGGCTACCGTACATTCAATTTGGTGTGGTTGGATTGATTGTTATTATTGGCTATTTGCTATTTTCCACCTACCGGAAAGCCGAACAGAATCAAGTGTGGGCTGGACTCGCGAAAGAAACGGCGCACCAACTCGGTACTCCCCTATCATCACTCATGGCATGGGTAAGTCACCTTGAAAATGAAAATGTGGACCCAATGGTTCCTAGAGAGATGCATAAGGACCTGCAGCGCCTAGAAAAAATAACCGATCGTTTTTCAAAAATAGGATCCGGCGCAAAATTGGTAGAAGAAGATTTTGTCTTTACTATTGAAAATAATTTGAACTATTTGAAGGCGCGTCTTTCCGATAAAATTGACATTCGATTTACAGTAGATGGCCAGCAACCAATCATTGTGCTACACAATCGATCATTAATGGAATGGGTGGTAGAAAACATCTGTAAAAATGCCGTTGACGCCATGGGTGGTGTGGGGAAATTAACCGTGCACATCAAGGAAGTTGCTGAATGGGTACATGTCGACATCTCTGATACAGGAAAAGGATTGACAGCAAAGCAATTCAAGTCCATTTTTCAACCTGGATACTCCACCAAAAAACGTGGCTGGGGACTTGGTTTAACACTAGTAAAACGAATTGTGGAAGAATACCATAAAGGAAGGGTCTATGTCGTGGCTTCTGAGTTAGATAAAGGAACAACTTTTAGAATCAGTATTCCACACTAGAAACCGAACGAAAATTTCTCGCTATTTTAGCAATCAAATTCAAGCTATGTATCAATTTATCCTTGCCGAAAGTAAAGAACACATCGGCTACCTTACGATTAATCGTCCAAATCAACTAAATGCCTTGAATAAAGACACAATTGCCGAATTACATCAGGCATTAAACGACTTTAATCAAGATCAGGAAATCGCTGTCATCATTTTGACTGGCGCTGGTGAAAAAGCGTTTGTTGCTGGTGCTGACATCAAGGAATTTGCCGATTTTACGATTGCACAGGGAGGTGAATTAGCTGTAACGGGACAAACGTCCTTATTTGACTTTATTGAAAACCTAAGTACACCGGTCATCGCCGCTGTAAACGGATTCGCATTGGGTGGTGGACTTGAATTAGCCATGTCAGCACACATTCGCGTAGCTTCTAGCAATGCGCGCATGGGCTTACCAGAAGTATCTTTGGGAGTTATTCCGGGATATGGAGGAACGCAAAGGCTTCCACAGTTAATTGGAAAAGGAAAAGCAAACGAAATCATCTTCACCGCTGGTATGTTAAAAGCAGATGAAGCACTTCAGTGGGGGCTTGTTAACCACGTCGTCGAACAAGCGGATTTACTATCAAAATGCGAAGAAATCGCGAATAAGATCGTCGCGAATTCGCCCATGGCCATTGCGGCGGCTATTCGTTCGGTCAACGCTGGATTCAAAGATGGTATTAATGGTTATGAAACGGAAATCGAATCATTCGCACAGTGCTTCGGAAATCCTGAATTCATCGAAGGAACCACGGCGTTTTTAGAAAAACGAAAAGCTAACTTTAGAGGGTAAAATGAGCAATCCCATCCGTAAATTAATTAGTCAAACAGCCGTCTATGGACTTTCCTCCATCGTTGGTCGTTTGCTGAATTATTTGCTCGTTCCTTTGTATACGAGCGTTTTTACGGATCCCGCGCATTACGGAGTTGTGTCCGAATTATATGCATGGGTGGCATTTTTGATTGTCATTCTGACTTTTGGAATGGAGACAGCATTCTTTCGCTTCATTCAAACCAGTGAAAACAAAGAACAGACCTATTTGAATTCCTTGGCGACAGTCTTAGGTCTCAACGTTTTCTTTTTCGCTGTTTTATTGTTCTTTAACAATGATATCGCCTCCTTCATGTTATACGAAGGACACAACGAATACATCATACTTTTAGGAATTATCGTCTGCGTCGATGCGGTTTCAGCCATTCCACTCGCTAAATTGAGATCGGAAGAAAAATCTTTGCGCTTTGTAAGTATTCAAATCACGTCCATATTGGTCAATGTTGGGTTGAATTTGTTCCTCATGCTGTATTTATTCGACCCGGCGCGTCCAGAAGAAGGAGTTCTATTCATCCTGCTAGCTAATTTGTGTGCCTCTTTGGTTAAACCGCTGATGCTATATGATTTCTTTAAGCTCCGTGGATTAATCATTAATTGGCCCGAAATAAAGCTCATGGTGTTTTATTCTTTCCCCCTTTTAATCGGCAGTTTTGCCGGAATCATCAATGAAACAATTGACCGAATTCTATTAAAACAAATCATCTATAATCCGGCGGACTTGAGCACGCTTCATACAGCAGAAGCAGAAGTGGGGATTTACAGTGCGTGTTATAAATTAGCGATGTTGGTCACTATTTTGCTGCAAGCATACCGTTATGCTGCGGAGCCATTCTTTTTCAACCAAATGAAAAACGAGGACCGGAACATTATTTACGTGAAAGTGATGAACTTATTTGTCGCCACGGTTTGTCTTGTCTTTCTTTTTGTCAGTTTGAACATTGATCTTTTCAAGCATTTCATTCAAAATGAAAGCTATTGGAAAGGATTACCTGTTGTTCCCATTTTATTACTAGCCAATGTCTTCCTTGGGATTTATTACAACCAAAGTATCTGGTATAAATTAAGTGGGAAAACCCAATACGGAGCATATATCGCCATAATTGGGGCGGCTTTAACCATTGGTATCAATGTAGTTTTCATTCCTAGATATGGTTACATGGCGAGTGCCTGGGCAACGTTTGTTGTTTACGCAGTTCAAATGGTAATCTCCTATTTCCTTGGACAAAAACACTACCCGATTCCTTATAATATCAAGAAATTTATGCTGTATCTAGGGACGGCAGTTCTGTTTTATTTCATTGGGTCGCGGATTCATTTTGAGCGTTATTTCGTTCAGTTTATCCTCCAAAATACAATTTTACTAATTTATGTTCTTTTTATTTTTAAAATGGAACGATCTTCCTTTTCTAAAAAACTCAGTCTTTAAACTTTTTATTCGATTGATTGTTCAATAATCACCGAATCAGATTAATTTTGTTAAATGGCATCTCATAACTATCAAGCAGGACCCTTTTTGGAGCAAATCAATACTCCAAACGACTTGCGCGAAAAATTTACGGAGGAACAACTTCCACAAGTCGCAGACGAATTACGTCAGTACATCGTTGATGTCATCTCTGAAATTGGAAATAGTCATTTTGGTGCGAGCCTCGGTGTTGTTGAACTTTCCGTTGCTTTGCATTATGTATTTGATACGCCTAATGATCAATTAGTTTGGGACGTTGGACACCAAGCATATGGACATAAAATCCTTACAGGAAGACGCGAGCAATTTCACACAAACCGATTAAAAGGAGGGATTTCTGGTTTTCCAAAAAGATCAGAAAGCGAGTACGACACCTTTGGAGTTGGGCATTCATCCACCTCTATTTCTGCTGCATTAGGAATGGCAGTAGCAAGTCGATACAAAGGCGAAACAAAACGTCAACATGTGGCAGTTATTGGTGATGGCGCGATGACCGCCGGATTGGCATTCGAAGGAATGAACCATGCTGGATTCGAAAAAGACGCAAATTTATTGGTTGTCCTAAACGACAACTGTATGTCCATCGACCCGAATGTCGGTGCGCTCAAAGAATATTTAACAGACATCACCACATCTCACACGTACAACAAGGTGAAGGATGAAGTATGGAAATTACTCGGTAAAATTTCCAAATTTGGTCCAGATGCACAAACCATCGCATCCAAAGTTTCGCATGCATTGAAGGGAACCTTGTTGAAACAAAGCAACTTATTTGAATCACTCAACTTCCGTTATTTCGGCCCTATTGACGGACATGATGTCGTTGGATTAGCGAAAGTAATGGCTGATTTAAAAGACATCCCTGGTCCTAAAATACTACATTGCATAACTCGTAAAGGTGCGGGATACAAGTTTTCTGAAGAAGGAAATCCAACCAAATGGCATGCTCCAGGTGTATTCAACAAAGAGACTGGAGAAATTGTCAAAATTATCCCGAAATCTCCTCAGCCACCTAAATACCAAGACGTTTTTGGACACACAATCGTAGAGTTGGCGGAGAAAAATGATAAAATCATGGGAGTTACTCCTGCGATGCCTTCAGGTAGTTCATTGAACATCATGATGGCAGCTATGCCTGAGCGTAGTTTTGACGTTGGTATCGCAGAACAACATGCCGTCACTTTTAGCGCTGGACTTGCTACGCAAGGATTGGTTCCATTTTGTAACATTTATTCATCGTTCATGCAACGGGCTTTTGACCAAGTGCTGCACGACGTTGCCATACAAAATTTAAACGTTGTCTTTTGTCTTGACCGTGGTGGATTAGTAGGTGCTGACGGCGCAACGCATCACGGTGCTTACGATTTAGCATTTATGCGTTGCATTCCTAACATGGTGGTTTCTGCGCCGATGAATGAAGAAGAGTTACGCAATTTAATGTATACCGCCCAGTTAAAAGACCAAGGTCCTTTTTCTATCCGTTACCCAAGAGGAAATGGAGTAATGACAGATTGGAAGACTCCTTTGAAAGAAATTAAGATTGGCGAGGGACGAAAAGTAACAAATGGAGAAGATGTTGCGATCTTAACGATTGGACATCCAGGTAATTTTGCCCATGAAGCAATTAAAGAATTGACGGGACTAGGTATTTCCGTGGCACATTACGACATGCGTTTTGTTAAACCGATAGATGAAGTCATGCTTCATGAAGTCTTTTCTAAATTTAAACGTGTGATCACCGTTGAAGATGGCTGTTTAATGGGTGGATTCGGATCAGCTGTGATTGAATTCATGGTGGATCAAAAATACCGGGCAGAAATTGTACGACTTGGCATTCCAGATGAATACATCCACCACGGGACTCAAGAAGAATTGTGGTCTGACTGTGGTTTTGATGCCCGTTCGATAGTGAAAGTAGTCAAAGAATTGACAAAACACAAAGACCTTTCATCAGCCAATCAACAAGTGAGTTAACTTACTTCTTCGCTTATCGCGGTGTCATTTTTCACATGAAATGTCTATTTTCGTTCGCAAAATAATTGAAAAAATCTGCTCGGTTTTTTTAATTATTGTATATTGGACAATAATTTAAACCATTTTTTGTGAAAAAAACGAATTTCGGTGCCTTTGGCACATTAATCACCATATTCTTCTTTTGGGGCTTTGTCGCTGCAAGTAACGACATCCTAATCCCCGTATTCAAGAAAGCTTTGCACTTAAGTCAATTTGAATCTCAATTAATTTCCTTTGCCTTTTATGTCGCGTATACTGTAGGATCTATCCTCTATTTTGCCATATCTGCACTACTGAAAAAAGATATCTTGAATAAAATTGGTTACCGAAACGGACTTGCGCTAGGACTCATCATTTCGGCTGTTGGTACTTTATTATTTATTCCTGCTTCGAATAATGCTTCATTTATCATGTTGATTTCTGGGTTATTTATTGTTGGACTTGGATTTGCATTACAACAAATTGCAGCCAATCCACTTGCGATACAAATGGGAGATCCATCTAAAGGAAACATACGTTTGAGCATGGCGGGAGGAATTAACAACGTAGGAACTACCATCGGACCAGTTATTGTTTCTTTTGCCATTTTTGGCGGAGTCTCTTCAGGAGAATCAACGCTGAATTTAGCCGCAGTACAAACTCCTTACATCTGTTTGGGAATTGCGTTTGTTGTTGCAGGCATATTCTTTAAGTTTTCTTCCGTTCCAGATCGCATCGAAGGGTCCTCTTCAGAGGGAGCGGGAAAAATCATGGAAACACTGCGTCATCCACAAGTACTGTTAGGGATGCTCGCCATCTTTCTTTATGTGGGAGTAGAGGTAGCTACTGTAAGTAATTTGCCTGAATTTATGAAACAAAAACTAGGGACAAGCGAAGGCGCTGTGGCTCCTTTTGTTTCTTTGTATTGGGCAAGTTTAATGATTGGACGTTGGACTTCCGCTGCAGGCGTTTTTGATTTGAGTAAATCCATGAAAACCTTATTGGGGATTGTCCTTCCGTTTGTTGCGTTTGGAATATTCGCTGGAGCGAATATTATTGGCGGGCACAATATCAATGAATTATATCCTTATTTAGGTATTGTTTTGATATTAATCGCAGCAGATTATGCAAGCTCCGGTAATCCAGTAAAACAAGTAATGATTTACGCAAGTTTAGGCGTCATTGCATTGGCTATTGGTATTTTTAGCACTGGTTTAACAAGTGTATTTGCCTTCATCTCTGTTGGATTATTCTGCAGTACATTATGGCCATGTATCTTCACCTTATCCATAGCTGGAATGGGTGAAAACACCAATACGGCGTCAAGTTTGCTCATCATGATGATCATGGGGGGTGGATTTATTTCCGTTCTTCAAGGTGCATTAGCAGATGATTCCATTTTAGGAATTCAACAGTCTTATTGGATAGGCGTTGCTTGTTTTGCTTACCTTGTTTTCTTTGCCTGGCGCGTAAGTAAAATTCTTCAAAACAGAGGCGTTGATATTTTCTCCACTGAAAAAGTTTCCGGACATTAATCCCCTGTATTTTGAGCATGTATCGCATTGATTTTAATGACTTTTTCACCTCGGCATTTTCCGTGGATTGTATTCTCTTTGGGTATTCAGGGGGGGAGATTAAAGCACTGCTGATTAAAAGAGCGATGCAGCCATTCGAGAATCTTTGGGCAATTCCCGGCGATTTAATTTATCCCGATGAAGATTTAGAACAAGCAGCTGAACGTGTTTTATTTGAGTTAACAGGACTCAACAACATAGCGATGCATCAATCACAGACCTTTGGGAAGCCGAATAGACATCCTCAAGGAAGGGTCATAACCGTCTCGTACTTTGCCTTACTTCGTATCGAAGATTTTGAAGTAAAAGCATCCTCGTGGGCCGGCGATGTACAGTGGGTTTCCCTCAAAAACATGCCTGATTTGGCTTTTGATCACAACCACATCCTGACAAGCACCTATGAAATGCTTAAGTTAAAACTACAAAACGAACCCATTTGTTTTGATGTCCTTCCAGAGCGTTTTACCTTGAATGAATTTCAACAGTTGTATGAATTCGCCTTGGACCAAGCTTTCGATAAAGCCAATTTTAGAAAAAAAATTAAAAACATTCCCCTCATTGCGCACGATGAAAAACAACAAAATGTGAAACATCGTCCAGCTAAACTATTCTCGTTCGATAAAAAAGAATATATGGAAGCGACCGCACAAAATCGCTACACATTTAAAATGTAATAAAATAAATTTACTTATTGTATTTTGTACAATTATTTATATATTTACACTGAACTAGTGAACTATTTCGAATAGTCAATGGTTAAATACTTAGTGAAAGGGGCTTCGGCCTCTTTTTTATTGGGGGCCGATTTGAAAAAAAGTTATTGTGCTTTTTACAATAATTAATAATCTTTATATATTTACGTAACTAACTAAGCTAAAATGATTAAAAAACTATTCATTCAAATGCTATTTATTGGAATTAGTGGCTTCGCATTTTCTCAGGAAATGTTTGTCACTGGTCTAGTAAAAACTGAACAAAACGTGGGAATACCCTTTGTAAAAGTTCAGGTAAAAGGAATCACAATCGGTGTAACAACCGATGGAAGTGGATTTTACCGTTTAAAGGTAAGCGATCCCAATAATTCCATTCTATTGTTTTCACTAAATGGGTATGAAAAACAAGAGCTTGCCCTTAACGGAAGGTCTAATCTCGACATCATTCTTGTGGAAGTCGTTAATAACCAGCAAGAAGTAATCGTTGGGTATGGAACAGCCAAAAGCAAAGAAGTGACTGGGGCAACTTCCAAAGTTAATGGAGAAAACATTGAAAAAATGAGCGTTGCTCGTGTGGATCAAGCTTTGCAAGGACAAGTTGCCGGGGTAAATATTGCAACAAATTCTGGATCACCAGGAGGTTCATCGAACATCCGCATTCGTGGTTTATCTACTTTTGGAGACAACGATCCACTCATCTTGGTCGACGGAGTTGTTTATGATTCTGAAGGACTAAATGCTTTGAATCCATCCGATATTAAGTCAATCAACGTTCTAAAAGACGCTACAGCAGGTATTTATGGTGTTCGAGCGGCAAACGGAGTGATTATCGTAGAGACGAAGAAAGGAAACGTGAACAGCAAGCCTCAAGTAGAATATAGCGCTTACTGGGGACGTCAACAGACATCTAGAAAACTAGACTTGTTGAATGCACAAGAATATGCTGTAATCAAAAACGAAATGTTTGCTATGGGCGGACAGGACATGCCATTCAACAATACCAACCTAGGGATCGGAACGCCATGGCAAGATTCAATCTTCCAAACAGCTCCCATTCAAAGCCACAACCTAAGTATCAGTGGGGGAACGATGAATACACGTTATTCCATTGCTCTTGGATACTTTAACCAAGACGGAATTGTTGGTGGACCGAAGTCCAATTTCTCACGCTACAATGCGCGCTTGAACTTTAGCACGGATATGTCAGCGAAACTTAAATTAAACTCTGTTTTACTTTATTCGAATGACGCCCGAAGCACCTTGCCAGAAAATGGGATCGGATCAGTCCTATACAACACGATCAATGCCTTCCCAAATGTTCCAATCCGCAAACCAAACGGACAATTCTCCTACATGGAAGAAGTGAGTGACATCAT
>CAMAPI010000039.1 GCA_945860065.1 Chryseobacterium gleum
ATGTTTGTCATGGCCACTTGAGGATCAACTGTCCCCCAATTTCCCTGCACGTGTTGCCAATTAGAAGGCGAAGTACTAGTCGAAGTAATCAAGCCTGCATGGGCATAAATTTGAGACTGACCGATCAGCGTGGAATTTCCTTGAGTAGCGTCGTAGGTTATGGTTACTACGTCGTTGACTGTTGGAAAAGCTGGGGAAACGTCTAAAACTTGAGCGATGAGCATCGAGCAAAAAGCGCTAGCAAATACGGTGAGAAAAATCTTGTTCATCCGAAATATATAAGGTAAAAAAAAGCCTAAGTATGTTTCAAATTAGGCTTTCAATAAATAATTGAAAAATTATTGTTTGATCAATTTTCCAGTAGCAACTTTGTCACCAGCAAACACTTTGTAAATGTAAGATCCAGCAGACAAGTTAGCTGTATTCAATTCAACATTGTTAGATGAAGAAACTGCGATTGTTTTCGTAGCAACTTCTTTTCCTGTTAAGTCAAATAAAGTAATTGTCGCTTCAGATGCATTGTTTACATCAAATTTGAAGTTAGCAACTTCTGTAGCTGGATTTGGAGAAACTGTCAAGTTGTTGATCGCGTTTTCAGCAACGTTAGATCCACCACATGCAGTACATGCATCCCAAACATAACATACAGAACCTGGTAACAAAAAGTAAGCACGGTTGATGTTACCTGCACCATCGTCTGTTCCACAAGAGTCAACAGCGATTGTGTTCAATGGATCAGTACCTTCGTTTGTTCCCCAATCACCGTTCACAAATTTGTACGTTTGTGTAGCTTGTAAAGAAGCAACTGGATACGTTACGTCGATTGACCAGATGTTGTTTCCTAAGTCTGTCATTGCTGAGTTAGCATCTGATGGAGACCAGTTAACCATTGCACCTGCAGCAACAGAACCACCGAAATCAGCAAAGTTTCCACCTACGCGGATACCGTTTGCATTTAACGTAGCTCCACCTGCTAAATATCCAGTGATATCAACTTGGTAAGTTACTGTGTAATCTGTCATGAATTGGTAAGCGCCAGATGTACGGTCAAAAACAACCAAATATGTTCCAGCAGGTACAGGAATGTTTGCACCATCTTGAACTCCTAATCCAGCTGGAAAAGTAGCCGAACCCCAATTGATTGCCCAACCTGCATCCTGACGAAATTTCGCTTCACCAGCAGCACAAGGAACAATTGCAGCGTAGATGTTTCCATCCATCGTTTGCATTGGAACATCAACAGACCAGTCATAAGGAGGAATGGCAGATCCAATAATACCTACTGCAGGGAACTGCGCGTAGGAAGCTACACTGATTAATACAGTAGCTAAAAAAGTAAACATTTTTTTCATAGTTCAATTTTTAAAAGGTTAAAAAATACTTAGTGTCAGAGTGACATTTCAAATATAAATATAAATTCGCATACAAAGAAATACTTTTCAATATTCTATACTTGATTTTTGAACCTTCCTTTGTAGATAAGATGAGGAGATTGGTAATTTAACGCTTGTTGTTCTGCAGAGAAAATGCCAAAAACACTAGAACCGGAGCCAGACATCGCAGCATAGCTCGCACCTGATTCATAAAGTGATTCCTTTAACTTCTGAATTTCAGGATACAGTTGAAAAACGGATGTTTCAAAGTCATTTTTTAGCAAATCGCACCATTGTTGAATTGGTTTTTGCAAGGTCTCATGAACGGAAACTGCAGCATCATTTATAGAAACGCCATCATACGCTTCCTTCGTTCCCACATGAATTCCTGGATTTAGTAAGACCAAGTAAAACTTGGATAAATCAAGTTCTATAGTAGACAGTTCTTCACCTCTACCCTGGGCTATTTGTGGCAATCCTTCGATAAAAAAGGGACAGTCACTTCCTAATTCAGAAGATAATTCTTTGAGTTTTTGTAAGGAAAGTTGCAAATGAAACAACTGATTTAAAGCAAGAAGGGTATACGTTGCATCCGCAGATCCACCTCCAAGTCCAGCGCCAACTGGAATTTGCTTTCTTAAATGAATGTAAACTGGACCGATTTCATATTCTCTACGCAATAATTGATACGCCTTCTCACACAGATTAGTGCCTCCAATTCCGCTAATGGTTATTCCTGTTTGAAGAAATTCAAAAGAATCAGCTTTTGTTACCTCCAATATGTCGGTAAATGGAATCTCCACCATACAAGATTCAATATCATGATAACCATCCGTTCTTTTTCGGAGGATGTTTAAACCTAAATTGATCTTTGCTGGCGGGAATAAAATCATAAACAAATGTAGTTTTTTCGTGTGAACTTTTATCCATATCCCATTTGGAAATGATGATATCAGAAAATCAATTAACTTTGTCAACTCAATATAGAAATTATGTCTACGTATCTTGACTTTGAAGAACCATTAAAATCATTGGAAGAACAAATTGCTCAAACCAAAGAACTTGGTGAATCCACTAATGTGGATATGTCAGAGCAACTCTCTGAATTAGAGCAAGTGTTACAAGAAAAAACCAAAGAAGTTTTTTCTGGACTAACACCATGGCAACGTGTTCAGCTTTCAAGACATCCAGATAGACCTTATACATTAGCCTACATAGACGCAATCACAGATGGTCAATTCATTGAATTACATGGTGACCGCAGTGTAAAGGACGATAAAGCAATGGTGGGTGGATTCGGAATGATTGATGGAAAAAGTGTCATGTTTATTGGACAACAAAAAGGAATCAATACAAAAATGCGTCAATACCGCAATTTTGGAATGCCCAATCCGGAAGGATACAGAAAAGCTTTACGTTTGATGAAATTGGCGGAAAAATTTAATAAACCGATTATCACTTTTATTGATACTCCAGGGGCTTTCCCAGGACTAGAAGCAGAAGAACGAGGTCAAGGTGAGGCAATCGCTCGTAACATTTACGAAATGATGCGTTTAAAAGTTCCCGTGATTTGTATCATCATTGGAGAAGGAGCATCCGGTGGCGCACTTGGAATTGGAGTTGGAGATAAAGTAGTCATGTTGGAAAATACCTGGTACTCCGTCATCTCTCCCGAGAGTTGTTCATCGATTTTATGGCGTTCATGGGACTTCAAAGAAACAGCTGCAGATGCCTTGAAACTAACATCCACGGACATGCGAAAAAATGGATTAGTGGACGAAGTGATTCCAGAACCTTCTAATGGTGCACATCGAAATCCAGAAGAAATGTTTCATGTGGTAAAAGCGAAAATCAAAGATTATCTTTCTGAATTAGAAAAACAAAATCCAGATAAACGCGTGGAGGACCGCATTGAAAAATTCTGTCAAATGGGTGTTTGGAAATAAACACCACGAAACATTCTAATCATGACTGACTTGTTATCCACACCCATTGAATATTTGAAAGGTGTTGGACCACAACGTGCCTCCTCTTTACAAACTGAATTAGGGATTTTTTCCTTTCGCGATCTCATCAATCACTTTCCATTTCGGTACCAAGACCGTTCCGTTTTTCATGAAATTAAGGATATACATTTAGTCGATAATTACCTGCAATTAAAAGGAAAAATCGTTTTTATTGGCGAGCTTGGCACTGGGCGTCACCGCAAGTTAACTGCTCGATTTGAGGATAATTCAGGCACGGTAGATTTGATCTGGTTTCAGGGGATTCCATGGGTGAAGTCCAATTTACTTGTTGGAGAAACGTATTTACTATTTGGGAAACCGAAAGCCTACAATCAACAATGGACAATTCCTCATCCCGAATTAACAAAGTGGGGAGAGCGATCAATGGAGCTTGGTCTGCAGGCAATGTATCCTTCAACAGAAAAATTAACAGTCAAAGGATTAAATGCAAAAGGAATTGGGAAAATAATTCAAGTACTTCTTCCCCAAATTAGACATCAAATCCCAGAAGTTCTCCCTAACTATCTGACCGAAGAACTTTACCTTATATCCAAAGAACAAGCGTATTTTTCCATTCATGCTCCAAAAAATGAGGTTGAATATAAACAAGCCCGCTATCGCCTAAAATTTGAGGAGTTATTCTTTTTACAATTAGAATTATTGCTCCGCAAAGAAATTCGAGCAAAAAAAATGAAAGGATTTGTGTTTTCAGAATTAGGAAACCTCTTTCATACTTTCTATACCAAACACCTTCCCTTTGAGTTAACAAATGCACAGAAAAGAGTACTTAAAGAAATTCGAAAAGATTTTCTTCATGGTGAGCATATGAATCGGCTTTTGCAGGGGGATGTTGGAAGTGGGAAAACGCTCGTTGCCTTGTTAACCTTGCTCATGGGGATCGACAACGGTTATCAAGGAGCACTCATGGCTCCAACAGAAATCCTCGCTACACAGCATTATGAATCCCTACGTGAACTAGTAAGCGGACTATCTATCGAGATTGCCTTACTAACTGGATCTACGAAAAAAGCAAGAAGATCAGAAATCCATGAAGGACTTCAAAATGGCACCATTCATCTGTTAATTGGAACCCATGCATTATTGGAAGATGTTGTCCAATTTGCCAATTTAGGAATCGTTGTAATCGACGAGCAACACCGATTTGGTGTCGCTCAACGGTCTAAAATGTGGGGGAAAAATGCAGTTCCTCCGCATGTATTAATTATGACTGCAACACCTATTCCACGCACCCTAGCTATGACTTTTTACGGAGACTTAGATGTGTCCGTCATTGATGAGCTTCCGCCTGGAAGAAAACCTATTCAAACCATCCATCGAAGAGAGAACCATCGTCCAAAATTGTTGCAGTTTATCAAAGAACAAATTTCACTTGGTAGGCAGATATACATCGTTTATCCCTTAATTCAAGAATCCGAAAAGTTAGATTTTAAAAATCTACAAGAAGGTTATGATTTAATTACCGATGCCTTTTCTGCGCCACAATACCAAGTGAGCATGGTTCATGGTAAATTAAAGCCTGCAGAAAAGGAAGCGGAAATGCAACGTTTTGTGAAAGGAGAAACACAGATTATGGTGGCAACAACCGTGATTGAAGTAGGCGTGAATGTACCAAATGCCGCTGTCATGGTCATCGAAAGTGCTGAGCGATTTGGACTTTCTCAATTGCACCAATTGCGAGGACGAGTTGGAAGAGGGGCGGAAAAATCCTATTGTATTTTAATGACGGGAGATAAATTATCCAAAGAATCGATGAAACGAATGGATACGATGGCCAGGACCAACGATGGATTTGAAATTTCAGAAGTAGATTTACAATTGCGTGGACCTGGGGATTTAATGGGTACACAACAAAGCGGTGTACTTAATCTGAAATTAGCGGATTTATCGAGAGATGGTCAAATCGTTAGTTTAGCAAGAGAAAAGGCTAGAGAGATTCTTGAGAAGGATCCAGATCTTTTATTAGCTGAGAACATCTTATTAAATCAGCGTATGCATCAGGTATTGAAATCACGGCCTAACTGGGGTCGCATCGCATAAAAAAAAGGATGACCTTTCGATCATCCTTTTCCTTTTATTTCATTTTTCGACTAAGCGTCTTGTAACATTTCATCGTACGCTTCTTGCGAACCAACAATCATTGATTGGTATTCACGTACACCTGTACCAGCTGGGATTAAGTGTCCAACGATTACGTTTTCTTTCAATCCTAACAAATGGTCTTCTTTACCTGCGATAGCAGCTTCGTTTAATACTTTCGTTGTTTCCTGGAAGGAAGCTGCAGAAATAAACGATTGCGTTTGAAGGGACGCGCGTGTGATACCTTGTAACAAAGGTGTTGAAGTTGCTGGCATTGCCTCTCTTGCTTCTACTAATTCTTTGTCCTCGCGTTTCAATTTCGAATTCTCATCTCTTAAACGACGAACGGAAACCAATTGACCTTTTTTCAATTCAACTGAATCACCAGCTTCTTTCACGAACATCATTGCATAAAGTGCATCATTTGCTTCCATGATGTCTGCTTTGTGAATGGATTGACCTTCCAAGAAGCGTGTATCACCAGATTCGATGATTTGTGCTTTCAACATCATTTGACGTACAATTACTTCAAAGTGCTTATCATTAATTTTCACCCCTTGTAAACGGTAAACCTCTTGGATTTCATTCACGATGTACTCTTGTACTTTCGTAGGTCCTTCGATGTTCAAGATGTCGTTAGGTGTGATAGCACCATCAGATAATGGTTGACCAGCACGAACGAAATCGTTTTGTTGCACAAGGATATGTTTAGATAGTGGAACTAAGTATTTTCTTACCTCACCCAATTTCGATGTGATGATAATTTCACGGTTACCACGTTTCACATTTCCAAATGCTGCGGTTCCATCGATTTCAGAAACGACTGCTGGATTTGAAGGATTTCTTGCCTCGAATAACTCAGTCACACGTGGAAGTCCTCCGGTGATATCCCCAGTTTTTCCTGCCAAACGTGGAATTTTAACCATAATCACACCCGCTTCAATTTTGCTGCCCTCTGCTACAGAGATGTGGGCATTAACTGGAATAGAGTATTCTCTTAAAATTTCCTTCGTTTTCGGGTCCATGATGTGAATTGCCGGACTTTTCTTTTTATCACGAGATTCGATGATTACTTTTTCAGTAAATCCTGTTTGCTCATCGACTTCTTCACGGTAAGTAATATTTTCAATGATTCCATCAAAAACAACCTTTCCTGATACTTCAGAAATGATTACAGCATTGTATGGATCCCATTTACAAATTACGTCACCTTTCTTAATTTTTGTTTCACCAGAAACTAATAATTCAGATCCGTAAGGAACATTTGACGTCATGACAGTTATTCCTGTTTTCTCGTCCGTAATTTTCAATTCAGCTGAACGTCCAACCACAATGATTTGAACAGACCCATCAGCATTTTTACGTTCGATTGTTCTTAACTCATCAATTTCTAATTTACCGTTTGCTTTCGCTTTCAAGTCGGAAATATCTGCGATATTCGATGCTGTACCCCCAACGTGGAAAGTACGAAGCGTCAACTGTGTACCAGGTTCACCAATGGATTGAGCAGCAACTACACCAACAGCATCGCCTCTTTGAGCGAGACGGTGGTTAGCAAGATTGCGTCCATAACATTTAGAACAAACACCACGGCGCATTTCACATGTCAATACAGAACGGATTTCCACTTCCTCGATTCCAGCTTTAGAAATCGTATTCGCGATATTCTCTGAGATTAAATCTCCTGCTGCAATGATTAATTCATCCGTTTCAGGTAAGTATACGTCATGAACAGATGTACGTCCAAGTATACGGTCGTACAATGGTTCAACGACTTCATCATTTTTCTTCAATGCTGTAGCGACAATTCCACGAAGTGTTCCACAGTCATTTGAATTGATTACCACATCTTGTGCAACATCCACCAAACGACGAGTCAGGTAACCTGCATCGGCTGTTTTAAGGGCAGTATCGGCCAAACCTTTACGTGCACCGTGAGTTGAGATGAAGTATTCAAGGATGGATAATCCTTCCTTAAAGTTAGATAAAATTGGATTCTCGATAATTTCTTGGACGGAAGCACCAGATTTCTGTGGTTTCGCCATCAATCCACGCATACCTGAAAGCTGACGAATCTGTTCTTTCGATCCACGTGCTCCAGAATCATACATCATGTAAATTGAGTTGAATCCTTGACGATCCGTTTTCAATTGATCCATTAACGTAGCTGTCAAACGAGAGTTTGTATGTGTCCAAATATCAATGATTTGGTTGTAACGCTCATTATTTGTGATCAGACCCATGTTGTAATTCATCATGACTTCTTTCACTTCATTTTCAGCCTTACCAACTAAAACTTCTTTTTCTTTCGGGATAATAATATCGTCTAAGTTAAACGACAATCCACCTCTGAAGGCCATTTCGTAACCAAGTCCTTTGATATCATCAAGGAACTGAGCGGTACGAGAAGTACCACAAATTTTCAATACCTCACCGATAATATCACGCAATGCTTTTTTCGTTAATACATCGTTGATGTATCCTACTTCTCTTGGAACATTATCGTTAAACATAACGCGTCCACAAGTAGTCTCAATTAGCATTAATTCAGGTTCTCCACTTTTTCCTAAGTCATAAGATTTCACTTTAATTCGCGCATGCAAATCAAGTTTTTTCTCATTGTAAGCAATAATTACCTCTTTCGGAGAGTAGAAAATACCATCTTGACCTTTCACAATGTCACCTTCCACAGAAAGTTTACCTTTTGTGATGTAATATAGACCCAAGACCATATCCTGAGAAGGAACGGCAATTGGAGCTCCATTTGCAGGATTCAAAATGTTATGAGATGCTAACATCAACATTTGAGCTTCCAAAATTGCAGCGTTACCTAAAGGTAAGTGAACCGCCATTTGGTCACCATCGAAATCGGCGTTGAAAGCTGTCGTCACCAAAGGGTGAAGACGAATTGCTTTTCCTTCAATTAATTTTGGCTGGAATGCTTGAATACCAAGACGGTGAAGTGTTGGGGCACGGTTCAATAGAACTGGGTGACCTTTCAATACATTTTCTAAGATATCCCATACAACTGGCTCTTTGCGATCAACGATTTTCTTTGCAGATTTAACCGTTTTAACAATACCACGTTCAATCATTTTACGAATGATAAACGGTTTGTATAGTTCAGCTGCCATATCTTTAGGCAAACCACATTCGTGTAATTTCAAATCTGGTCCAACAACAATTACTGAACGAGCTGAATAATCCACACGTTTTCCAAGTAAGTTTTGACGGAATCGACCTTGTTTACCTTTCAATGAATCAGAAAGAGATTTCAATGCGCGATTAGATTCCGTTTTAACGGCACTTGATTTTCTTGAGTTATCGAACAAGGAATCAACTGACTCTTGCAACATACGTTTTTCATTACGCAAGATTACTTCAGGAGCTTTGATCTCAATCAATCTTTTCAAACGATTATTACGAATAATCACACGTCGGTACAAATCATTCAAATCTGATGTTGCGAATCGTCCACCGTCAAGTGGAACTAGCGGACGCAATTCAGGTGGAATAACCGGCACGACTTTCACGATCATCCATTCAGGACGGTTGTCGATACGCGTTTGAGAATCTTTCATTGCTTCAACCACCTGAAGACGTTTTAACGCTTCATTTTTACGTTGAACAGATGTTTCGTTTTCTGCTTGATCGCGCAATGTGTATGACAATTCTTCCAGATTTAAACCCTTCAATAAATCATACAATGCTTCCGCGCCCATTTTCGCAACAAACTTGTTTGGATCTGAATCATCCAGATATTGGTTTTCTTTTGGTAAAGCATCAAGTATATCCAAATATTCTTCTTCTGTAAGGAAGTCGAATTTTTTCAAGATCACATTTTCCAATGTTAAAGCAGCACCCGGGTTAATTACCGCATAACGCTCATAATAGATAATTTGATCCAACTTTTTCGTTGGTAAACCTAAAAGGTATCCGATTTTATTCGGTAAAGAACGGAAGTACCAAATATGCGCAACAGGAACCACCAATGAGATGTGTCCTGTACGCTCTCTACGTACTTTTTTCTCAGTAACCTCAACTCCACAACGGTCACACACGATTCCTTTGTAACGAATACGTTTGTATTTACCACAGTGACATTCGTAGTCTTTAACTGGACCAAAAATGCGCTCACAGAACAATCCGTCACGCTCTGGTTTGTACGTACGGTAGTTGATTGTTTCAGGTTTTAATACTTCACCACTTGAATTCTCCAAAATAATTTCTGGAGACGCCAATGAAATAGTGATTTTATTAAAGCTACTTTGTTTTTTTGGTATTTCTCTTTTGAAAGCCATTTTTTATGTAATGTTTTCGTTATTAATCAATTAGTCCATCGATACATTCAAACACAATCCGCGAAGCTCATGCAACAATACGTTGAAAGATTCAGGGATTCCTGGTTCAGGAATGTTATCACCTTTAACGATTGCCTCGTATGCTTTCGCACGGCCTGTTACGTCATCAGATTTCACTGTCAAGATTTCTTGTAGGATATTTGCCGCACCAAATGCTTCTAATGCCCATACCTCCATCTCACCAAAACGCTGACCTCCGAATTGCGCTTTACCACCTAATGGTTGTTGCGTAATCAATGAGTACGGTCCGATAGAACGTGCATGCATTTTGTCATCTACCATGTGTGATAATTTCAACATGTAAATCACCCCAACAGTTGCTGGTTGATGGAAACGTTCTCCTGTTCCACCATCATACAAATACGTTTTACCTGACTTAGGAACGCCTGCTTTTGCTGTCCACTCATCAATTTCAGATGGTTTTGCACCATCAAAAATTGGCGTAGCGAACTTTATGCCTAATTTGTCACCTGCCCATCCAAGAACAGTTTCATAAATTTGACCAAGGTTCATACGAGAAGGTACACCAAGAGGATTCAATACGATATCTACTGGTGTTCCGTCTTCAAGGAAAGGCATGTCTTCTTGACGAACGATGTTCGCAACAATTCCTTTATTTCCGTGACGACCCGCCATTTTGTCTCCTACTTTCAACTTACGTTTCTTCGCGACATACACTTTCGCCAATTTCACGATTCCTGCTGGAAGTTCGTCTCCTACTGAAATGTGGAATTTACGTCGTTTGTAGTTACCAAGTAAATCGTTCGCTTTGATATTAAAGTTGTGAATTACACGACTTATCAATTGGTTAATTTTAAGGTCTGATGTCCAGTTTAACGGATTAACGATGGAATAATCCAAGGCCATTAACGCTTTATTTGTGAACTTCGTTCCTTTCTTAATCAACTCTTCTTTGAAGTTATTGAATACACCTGAAGATTTATGTTCACCTAAAATGACCATCAATTTTTCCGCAAGTTTTTCCTTCAAATCAGCAAAATCCTTTTGATATTCTGCGTCGATCGTTTCAAGGATTGGTTTATCTTGAGATTTCGATTTACGGTCTTTAATTGCTCTTGAGAATAATTTTTTCTCGATAACAACACCGCGCAAAGATGGACCAGCTTTCAACGAAGCATCTTTCACATCACCTGCTTTATCACCGAAGATGGCACGTAACAATTTCTCCTCTGGAGACGGATCCGTTTCACCTTTAGGAGTGATTTTACCAATCAAGATATCTCCTTCTTTGATTTCTGCACCAATTCGAATCAATCCATTTTCATCTAAATCTTTCGTAGCTTCTTCACTTACGTTTGGAATATCAGAAGTTAATTCTTCCATCCCGCGTTTTGTGTCGCGAACTTCCAAAGAAAACTCATCAATATGAACTGAAGTAAAGATGTCATCGCGAACCACTTTTTCAGAGATAACAATCGCATCCTCGAAATTATAACCTTTCCAAGGCATGAAAGCCACTTTTAAGTTTTGACCTAAGGCCAACTCTCCGGCTTGCGTTGCATACCCTTCACAAAGTACTTGTCCTCTTTCCACACGATCGCCTTTTTGAACAATCGGTTTCAAATTGATACATGTACTCTGATTTGTTTTCATGAATTTCGTTAATCCATAACGAGTTACCTCGCTATCGAAACTCACCATTTTATCTTCTTCATTCCAATCGTAACGAATCACGATTTCATTTGCATCCACATATTCCACTGTTCCTGTTCCTTCAGCGTTTATTAACACGCGAGAATCACGTGCAACTAAACGCTCAATTCCTGTTCCAACAATTGGAGAATTTGGGCGTAATAATGGAACTGCTTGACGTTGCATGTTTGATCCCATCAATGCACGATTGGCATCATCATGCTCCAAGAATGGAATAGATGAAGCGGCAATCGATGCAATTTGATTGGCACCAACGTCCATCAAATTCAAATCTTTAGGTGCTACCACAGGGAAGTCACCTTCAAAGCGTGCTTTTACAACATCCGATAGGAAGTTTCCTTTGTCATCCATCAAGGCATTTGCTTGAGCGATCATTTTAGAATTTTCTTCTTCGGCAGCTAAGTAAATAGGCTCTTCATTCAATACAACTTTACCATTCTCCACTCGACGGTAAGGTGTTTCAATGAAACCTAATTTATTCACTTTCGCAAATACACACAAAGAAGAGATCAAACCAATGTTTGGTCCTTCCGGTGTTTCAATCGTACAAAGACGACCGTAATGCGTATAGTGAACGTCACGAACCTCGAAACCTGCTCTTTCACGTGAAAGTCCGCCTGGTCCTAGTGCCGACAAGCGGCGTTTGTGTGTTACTTCAGAAAGTGGATTGGTTTGATCCATAAACTGAGACAACTGATTCGTTCCAAAGAATGAATTAATCACTGACGAAAGCGTTTTCGCGTTGATCAAGTCAATTGGAGTAAAGACTTCGTTATCACGTACATTCATACGTTCGCGGATTGTTCTTGCCATTCTTGCAAGTCCAACACCAAATTGTGCATACAATTGTTCACCAACAGTACGAACACGACGATTAGATAAGTGGTCAATATCATCGATATCTGCTTTCGAATTAATTAATTCGATCAAGTATTTAATGATATTAATGATGTCTGTTTTCGTTAGAACGCGAGATTCTTCTGAATCGTCTAATCCTAATTTTTTATTTAAACGGAAACGTCCAACCTCACCTAAGTCATAACGTGCATCCGAGAAGAATAATTTCTCAAAGACACCTTTTGCTGTTTCGTAGTCGGGTGGATCTGCGTTCCGTAATTGACGGTAAATGTGTTCAACCGCTTCTTTTTCAGAGTTGGAAGTATCTTTTTGTAATGTATTATAGATGATCGTATAATCTGTTGAATTCCCGTCCTCTTTGTGTAAAATCATTGATTTAGCACCAGAGTCCATAATCGCATCTAAATGCTCTTCACCAATTACTAATTCACGATCAAGGATCACTTCATTACGTTCAATGGATACAACTTCTCCTGTATCTTCATCAACGAAATCTTCAATCCATGTTTTCAACACACGTGCAGCAAGGCGACGGCCCACTAATTTTTTCAAATTGGCTTTATTGACCTTGACTTCATCTGCCAATCCGAAAATTTCTAGGATGTCACGATCTGTTTCGTAACCAATTGCGCGGAACAAAGTAGTAACGGGCAATTTTTTCTTACGGTCGATGTATGCATACATGATGTTATTGATATCTGTTGCAAATTCAATCCAAGAACCTTTGAATGGAATAATACGAGCAGAGTACAATTTTGTACCATTTGCGTGACGGCTTTGACCGAAGAACACACCTGGTGATCGATGTAATTGAGAGACGATAACACGTTCTGCTCCGTTTACAACGAAAGACCCTTTAGGAGTCATATAAGGAATTGTACCTAAGTAAACATCTTGAACGATGGTTTCAAAATCCTCATGTTCAGGATCGGTACAATATAATTTCAATTTTGCTTTTAATGGAACACTGTAGGTTAAACCGCGTTCGATACATTCTTCGATAGAATATCTTGGTGGATCAACAAAGTAGTCCAAAAACTCCAATACAAATTGGTTTCTTGTATCAGTAATCGGGAAGTTTTCAGCGAAAACTTTATACAATCCTTCACTATCGCGATTCTCCGGTGTTGTTTCCAACTGAAAGAATTCCTTGAAGGATTTTAACTGAATTTCCAGGAAATCTGGATACTCAAATTTATTTTTGCTTGAAGCAAAATTAATTCGGGTTGAATTATTTGATGTTGCCAAGGCTTTTGTTTTTTAGTTATTCGATTATTCTGTCAAAATCAACATGCGAAAAAACAGGAGAAGGCATCCGCCAAATAGCGGTGCCTTTCCTGTAATATTATGGGGTTAATTACTTAACCTCAACTTCAGCTCCAGCTTCTTCTAAAGATTTTTTAAGCCCTTCAGCTTCGTCTTTAGATACTGCTTCTTTCAATGTTGAAGGAGCGGCATCAACTAAATCTTTAGATTCTTTCAAACCGTTACCTGTTAATTCTTTAACAAGTTTAACTACTGCTAGTTTGTTTGGACCACCAGCTTTCAAGATTACGTCGAATTCAGTTTTCTCAGCAACTTCTTCACCAGCAGCAGCAGCGCCACCGGCCATCATTACTGGAGCAGCCGCAGCTGGCTCGATTCCGTACTCATCTTTTAATATTGTTGCCAACTCACTTACTTCTTTTACTGTAAGGTTAACTAACGTTTCTGCAATTTGCTTTAAATCAGCCATTTTATTTTTATTTAAAAAAGGTTATTATTAATTAATTTATGCTCTTTTCTCGAGCGTTTTAAGGATTCCAGCGATAGTACTACCAGAACCTTTAAGAGCAGACAATACATTTTGAGCAGGACTTTGTAACATTCCAATGATTTGACCAACCAATTCTTCTTTACTTTTCAGTGATTCAAGGATTGTTAATTGATCATCGCCAATGAAAACTGCTTCATCAATGTATGCACCTTTCAAAATTGGTTTCGGAGATTTCTTACGAAAATCAACAATCAATTTTGCTGGAGCATTAGCCACTTCGCTGAACATGATAGAAGTTGAACCTTTCAATACATCTCTCAATGCACCGAAATCTTTTCCTTCTACTTTGTCCATCGCTTTCTGAAGCAATGCATTTTTCACTACACGCAAGGAGATGTTAGATTGAAAACATCTTCTACGTAAAGCGTTTATCGTCTCTACTTTTAATTCTGCTGTGTCTGCCAGATACAACACATTGTTAGCAGTTAATTCTGCCGCCAATTCGCTGATATACTGTGCTTTTTCTTCTCTTGTCATTTTCTTAAGTATTAAGCAGTAACAGACTTCGCGTCAATTTGTATCCCTGGACTCATCGTTGAGCTCAGGTAGATACTTTTAATATAAGTACCTTTTGAAGCAGATGGTTTTAATTTCATCAGTGTTAAAATCAACTCACTCGCATTCTCGCGAATTTTGTCACCTTCAAAACTAACTTTACCTACCGAAGAGTGAATGATACCGTATTTATCAACTTTAAAGTCAATTTTACCAGCTTTCACTTCAGATACAGCTTTACCAATTTCCATGGTAACTGTACCTGTTTTCGGATTTGGCATTAAACCACGTGGACCCAAAACACGTCCAAGTGCACCTACTTTACCCATTACTGAAGGCATCGTAATAATTACGTCGATATCTGTCCAACCACTTTTGATTTTGTCAATGTAGTCATCAAGTCCAACATATTCAGCACCTGCTTCAATTGCTTCTTTTTCCTTGTCCGGAGTACAAAGTACAAGTACCTTGATATCCTTACCAGTTCCATGAGGCAATGCAACGGTTCCACGTACCATTTGATTCGCTTTACGAGGATCAACCCCTAGACGAACACAAATATCTACAGAGGCATCGAATTTGGTTGTAGAAATTCCCTTCACCAAATCACATGCTTCTGATAGAGTGTAGATCTTCGTCAAATCAAATTTCGACAAGATCTCTTTTCTTTTTTTAGAAACTCTTTTCATAACAATTAATTATTTGGATTGAGGAGCGTCTCCACCTTTAACGGTTACCCCCATACTTCTTGCTGTTCCTGCAACCATACGCATCGCTGCATCAACGGTAAAACAATTCAAATCTGGTAATTTATCTTCCGCAATCATGCGTATTTGGTCCCAAGAAATGGAAGCAACTTTTACACGATTGGGCTCAGAAGAACCTTTTTTGATTTTTGTGTGCTCGATGATTTGTACCGCTGCGGGTGGTGTTTTAAGAACGAAATCAAAGGATTTATCACCATAAACGGTGATAACAACAGGAACTACCTTACCCATTTTATCTTGAGTTCGAGCATTAAACTGCTTACAGAACTCCATGATATTTACACCTTTCGCACCCAAAGCAGGTCCAATTGGCGGTGATGGGTTGGCTGCGCCTCCTTTGATCTGCAATTTGATCAATGCTGCTACTTCTTTAGCCATATATATTAAAATTATGTAGTCAACGTGAATCGGTGATGGGAAGCTTTAATCATCGGACTCACTCCTACGGTTAATACAAACGTTACCCTTCTTTCTCAACTTGCAAATAGCTGAGTTCCAAAAGGTTTTTTCGGCCAAATATTTTGACCATTACTTTTAGTTTTTTCTTATCTTCATTGATTTCATCTACAACACCTGTAAAGTTATTGAAAGGTCCATCAACTACTTTGACGGATTCACCAACAACAAACGGAATTTTCGATTCCTCTTGTGATGTTGCTAATTCGTCAACTTTTCCTAAAATTCTATTTACTTCAGACAAACGCATTGGAACTGGTTCGCCACCTTTAACAGTGCCGAGAAAACCAATAACATTTGGAATACTTTTAATTACGTGACTTACTTCGCCCACTAGAGCCGCTTCAATCAATACATAACCTGGTAAAAAAGCTTTTTCTTTAGTGACTTTTTTTCCATTTTGTATTTTGAAAACTTTCTCAGTCGGAATAAGCACTTGGTTTACGTAGTCGTTCAGCTTCATTCGAGAAATTTCTAACTCGAGGTATTCCTTCACTTTCTTTTCCTTACCACTTACGGCACGAACTACATACCATTTCTTAACAATTTCTGCCATTATTGTATGGGTTAGAATGAACCGTAAATAAATCCAAGTAATCCTTTCCACAAGGAACCTTCTTCTCCGGAAATTCCGAAGGCGTAATCCATCGCGAAAATAAGAAGTGCAATGAGAACAGATGCAACAACTACCAAAATGGTATTATTTTGTAGTTCTTTCCATGTTGGCCACGTTACATTGTGAACCATTTCTTGGTAAGTTTCCTGAAAATATGATCTAATTTTTGACACTTATTTCAATTTTAATTGAGCACGGGCGGTAGGATTCGAACCCACGACCAATGGTTTTGGAAACCACCACTCTACCAGCTGAGCTACACCCGTTTAAAAAGGGGAGTTGTGAAACCCCCCTTACTTTAAACTATGTTGTTTTGTATTAAGCTACGATTTCAGTAACCTGTCCAGCACCTACTGTTCTACCACCCTCGCGGATTGCAAAACGAAGTCCTTTATCCATCGCAACTGGCACAATCAATTTCACATTGATCGATACGTTGTCACCTGGCATAACCATCTCGCGACCATCAGTTAAGAAGATTTCTCCTGTTACATCGGTTGTGCGGAAATAGAATTGAGGACGGTATTTATTATGGAAAGGAGTGTGACGTCCACCTTCTTCTTTCTTCAATACGTAGATTTCTGCTTTAAATTCGTGATGCGGCATTGTTGAACCTGGTTTACAGATTACCATACCACGCTTGATTTGAGATTTCTCAATACCACGAAGTAATAAACCTGCGTTGTCACCTGCTTCACCACGATCTAACATCTTACGGAACATCTCAACACCTGTAACTGTAGATGTTAATTTTAATTCTCCCATTCCTAAGATCTCAACTGGCTCACCTGAATTGATTACACCTGTTTCAATACGGCCTGTTACAACTGTACCACGACCTGTAATCGTGAATACATCCTCAACTGGCATCAAGAAAGGTTTGTCAATCTCACGTGGAGGAAGTTCGATATACGTATCAACTGCTTCCATTAATTCTTCAATTGTAGCAACCCATTGAGGCTCTCCGTTTAAAGCTCCTAAAGCGGAACCTTGGATAACTGGTGCGTTGTCACCATCGTATTTGTAGAATGAAAGTAATTCACGTATTTCCATCTCAACTAATTCTAATAACTCTTCATCGTCTACCATGTCCACTTTGTTCATGAAGACAACTAAACGAGGAACTCCAACTTGACGACCAAGAAGGATGTGCTCACGTGTTTGTGGCATCGGTCCATCAGTCGCAGCGACTACTAGAATCGCTCCGTCCATCTGTGCAGCACCAGTTACCATGTTTTTTACGTAATCGGCGTGACCTGGACAGTCAACGTGAGCGTAATGACGGCTTACTGTTTCGTACTCGATGTGCGAAGTGTTAATAGTGATACCACGCTCTTTTTCTTCTGGAGCGTTATCAATTGAAGTGAAATCACGAACCTGAGCCAATCCCTTAGAAGCAAGAACGCTAGAGATTGCTGCAGTCAACGTAGTCTTTCCGTGGTCAACGTGTCCAATAGTACCAATGTTCACGTGTGGTTTGGAACGGTCAAAATTTTCCTTAGCCATTTTCTTATTTGTTACTTAGTTAATAATTTACATTTATTTATCATAAAATCCTTTACCAAATTAATGGAAAGGACTCAACTTCTTTTAATCATGAGCCAATGACGAGAATTGAACTCGTGACCTCTTCCTTACCAAGGAAGCGCTCTACCCCTGAGCTACACCGGCACTCTTTGAAAAGTGAGCGGGAGACGAGACTCGAACTCGCGACGTTCAGCTTGGAAGGCTGAAGCTCTACCAACTGAGCTACTCCCGCTTTTTACTTTTCTTGTGGGGGGAGCAGGATTCGAACCTGCGAAGATGTACATCAGCAGATTTACAGTCTGCCCTCGTTGGCCGCTTGAGTATCCCCCCTACAATGTGAGCCGATGGAGGGATTCGAACCCCCGACCAGCTGATTACAAATCAGCTGCTCTGGCCAACTGAGCTACATCGGCGTTTTTTTGTTGGTTTTCTTAAATAAAAGAACTTTTTCTCTCCCCAAAGACCAATTTGGGATTGCAAATGTATGAAACTTTTTCTTATCTCAAAGTATTTTTCTAAAAATATTTGAATTTTTTATCTCAATTATTTTCACAATTCTTTCCTACGTGGATTTCATTACTTTTGTTTACATGATTAAACAAAAAGTGATTGTTTCGGTATCGAGCGATTTGGTTACAGACAACCGAGTCCATCGCACTTGCTCGGTATTACATAATCTTGGAATGGATGTATTATTAATTGGACGAGAAAAAAAGTTAAGCCCTTTAATGACGGAACGCGCATACCGAACCAAAAGACTTCAGTTAATTTTTGAAAAAGGCCCGCTCTTTTATATGGAACTTAACTTAAGGTTGTTTTTTATCTTGCTATTCAAGCGCAAACACCTTTTATTCGCGAATGACTTGGATACGCTTCTTCCTAATTTTTTGGCTAGCAAA
>CAMAPI010000040.1 GCA_945860065.1 Chryseobacterium gleum
AACTTAACGATTTTGTCCGCTCCGTGTTTCGTACGTGAGAAAACCAATACGCTTGGCGCTTTAGTTTCTTTCAACACATGTACCAACAAATCTTTTTTCGCCGGGGCGTCCACGTAGTACAAAGCTTGATCAATCATTTCCGCAGTCGATGAAACTGGATTCACTTCCACTTTCACTGGATCTGTTAAAATCGAATTCGCTAGAGAAGTAATCTCTTTTGGCATCGTCGCAGAGAAAAATAAGGTTTGACGTTTCGCTGGAATCAGTTTGATGATTTTCTTCACGTCGTGAATGAATCCCATGTCTAACATACGATCGGCTTCATCCAAAACAAAAATCTCTAAGTTTCCTAACTTGATAAATCCTTGTTGCTGCAAGTCTAGTAAGCGTCCTGGCGTAGCAATTAACACATCTACCCCATTTTTCAAACGGTTTACTTGTTGTGATTGATTCACACCACCAAAAATAACGGTGTAACGCAATTTTAACTCGCTGCCGTAATTCTTGAAACTTTCTTCGATTTGAATTGCTAATTCTCTCGTTGGCGTCACAATTAAAGACCTGATTTTATTCGAGTTATCTGTTTGTTTCGAAGCGTGAATGCGTTGAATGATTGGAATGGCAAATGCCGCTGTTTTTCCGGTTCCAGTTTGTGCACATCCCATGACATCTCTTCCTTCGAGAACGTATGGTATGGCTTGTTGTTGGATGGGAGTTGGTTCGGTATAACCTTGTTTGGTAAGAGCGTTTAAAATCGGCTCTAAAAGATTTAATTCATTAAATTTCATATAATTATTCAATCCTACGGTTGAACAAATACATTAATGATTGACCCAGGATTTGCACAAAGGTACAGTAAATAAACCGGATAATCTATTTGAGTACGCCTCGTGCTGATTCTAGTATGCGGACCACACGGTGTTCGTCCACTTTTAAAACCGTTTCTGAGAAGGCGGAATCTTCGTCCAACAGTACCTTGCTCGTCCCTGAAAAGTGAATTGCTTCAGGCTGCGCTTCACGGGCAATTTTCGCAATGTTACCAGCGTTTACTCCCCCACCAGCCATGATTTCGATGCGACTGTCAGCATACTGTCTCATTTCTTTTAAATTCGGTAAGCCGATATCGACGTGACTCGCAAATCCGGAAGTTAAAATCCGGTGGAATCCCAGTTTAATTAATTGATCCATCGAGCGTTTCCAATCAATGCTTTCATCAAATGCACGGTGGAATGTCCATACGAAATCAGGGAATTGTTGCTTCAAGGTCGCTAATGCTTCGATGTCTAAATCAAAATTGGATTTTAAAATCCCAACAACGACTCCTTGCACACCTGCCTGCTGACAAAAAGCCAAATCGCTCTCCATCACAGCGATTTCTTCTGGACTGTAACAAAATCCACCCGCTCTTGGACGTATCAACACATGCGTATCGATTCCATTGTCCAAAGCATACGTGATCATCCCCGCTGACGGCGTGAGTCCACCCTGCTCTAAATTCTGACAAAGCTCAATGCGATCAAAATCAAGTGATTTCGCCAAGGAAACGGCTTCGATTGATGCGGCACACAATTCTAATTTCATAGGACAATAATTGCTTCACAAAATTGCTAAAAAATTCCATATAAAAACGCCACGGCTTTTCCTTATATTTGCATACGATTACAATCAACAATGGCAAAAGAAAAAGCACCCAACACGCAAGATCAAATGGATTTTGAAGCATTCAAAAAACAAGTTCTTGCGGATTATCAATTAGCTTGCGAATCCCGCGAGGCCTCTCTTCTTGGAAGAAAAGAAGTATTGTCCGGTAAAGCAAAATTTGGAATTTTTGGCGACGGAAAAGAACTCGCACAAATCGCCTTGGCGAAACAGTTTCAGAATGGTGATTTCCGTTCTGGGTACTACCGCGATCAAACCATCATGATGGCGATTGGTGAATTAACGATTGAGCAATATTTTGCTGGATTGTATGCGCACACCGATGTGGACATCGAGCCACAATCTGCTGGACGTCAAATGGGTGGGCATTATTCCACACGTAACTTGGATGACAAAGGTGTATGGAAAAATTTGATGTTACAGAAAAACAGTTCTGCGGATATTTCTCCAACCGCTGGACAAATGCCACGTTTGGTTGGATTGGCGCAAGCATCGAAAGTATACCGTCAACAAACTGCATTGCAAAATAATCCTGCTTTTGAAAAATTCACAAACGGCGGAAACGAAGTTGCTTTCGGAACGATTGGTGACGCCTCTACAAGTGAAGGTCCTTTCTGGGAATCAATCAATGCAGCAGGTGTATTGCAAGTTCCGATGGTGATGTCCGTTTGGGACGATGGCTACGGGATTTCCGTACCAAGGGAATTACAAACAACGAAAGGAAGCATTTCAGATGCATTATCAGGGATGCAACGCACGGCGGACAAACCTGGATACGAGATTTTCATCACCAAAGGATGGGATTACGCACAATTGTGTGAAACCTATGAGAAAGCGGTGAAATTGGCACGTGAGGAACACATTCCGGTTTTGGTGCACGTGAAAGAAGTGAATCAACCGCAAGGACACTCCACTTCAGGATCGCATGAGCGTTACAAATCAGCAGAGCGTTTGGAATGGGAAACGACATTTGATTGCATCCAAAAATTCAAAGAATGGATTCTTTCATTCGAAGCCAAAGGAATGGCGATTGCATCGGATGAAGAATTAAATACGATACAAGCAGCAGCGAAAGAGATGGTTCGCAGCTCAAAAAATATAGCATGGTCGCGTTTCACGGATAGCATGAAACAAGATCAAGCGGATTTAGTTGCTGTGTTAAAAGCAGTGGCTGCCGAAAGTTCGCAGTCCGTGTTTATTCAAAAGGACATTGAAACGCTTGAAAAAGAAAAAGAACCGATTCGTCGTGATTTATTGACTTTGGCGCGCAAAGTATTGCGTCAAGTTCGCGAAGAAAATATTAGCTCGAAAAAAACACTTGGAAACTGGATTCAAAGCATGATTTCCGGAAACTTCGATCGTTACAGTTCGCATTTGCATTCGCAATCTGCCCATTCCGCGATGAATGTTCCCGCAGTTGCTCCGAAATATGCGGATGACGTGCAAATGGAAGACGGTCGCATCATTTTACGTGAAAACTACCGCACGATTTTAGAAAGTCGTCCAGAGGTTCTTGTCTTCGGAGAAGATGCTGGAAGAATTGGTGGTGTCAATCAATCATTAGAAGGATTACAAGAGCAATTCGGCGAAGGACGTGTTTCAGATACTGGAATCCGCGAGTGTACGATCATCGGACAAGGAATTGGAATGGCGATGCGTGGACTACGTCCAATCGCAGAGATTCAGTACTTGGATTACTTGTTGTACGCGATTCAAATCATGTCCGACGATTTAGCAACCGTTCAGTACCGCACGAAAGGTGGACAAAAAGCACCGTTGATTATTTCCACACGTGGACACCGTCTTGAAGGAATCTGGCACAGTGGTTCTCCGATGGGAATGATTGTCAATTCGATTCGTGGTATTCACGTTTGTGTTCCTAGAAACATGACGAAAGCCGCTGGATTCTACAATACATTATTACAAGCAGACGAACCAGCATTGGTGATTGAACCATTGAACGGTTACCGCACGAAAGAGCGCATGCCAATTAACTTTGGAACCTTCACCGAAGCATTAGGTATGCCGGAAATCGTGAAAGAAGGAAAAGACTTAACATTGGTTTCTTACGGATCAACCTTCAATCTGTGCGAAGTTGCTGTGCAGCAATTGGAGCATTTGGGGATATCCGTCGAACTGATCGACGTTCAAACCTTGTTGCCTTTCGACATCAAACACATGATCAGTGATTCATTGGCAAAAACGAATCGTTTACTCATCGTGGATGAAGACGTCAGCAGTGGCGCAACTGGATTCATGTTGGATAAAATCTTAGTGGAGCAAAAAGGCTACTACCACCTCGATTCCGCACCAGAAACTTTGAGTTCGAAAGACCATCGTCCGGCCTACGGTTCCGACGGTGATTACTTCTCCAAACCAAGTATCGACGACATCATTGAAAAAGTGTATGCAATGATGCATGAGGCGGAGCCGGCGAAGTATCCAAGTTTGTATTAACTAGTGAACAGTGCTCAGTGCTCAGTGCTCAGTGCTCGCTCTCCTCTCTGCTTATTCCATTACATACTCAAACGGCATGCGCATCTGAATTCCAGCCATGCTTTCAATTTTCTTGATGCGTGCATAGATGGCTTTTAATTCCGTTGGAATAGCGACATCCATTTTGACAGAGGTTTCCTCTTCTTCTTGCTGTTGCTCGATCATTTCGGCAATTTCAGATAGCGTATTTTTATTCACGATTGGATAGTAAATGACTTTCGGAGATGAATGTCCTATGCAGGCATACGCGATGGCTTTAGATAAGCCTCCTAATTCATCGACCAATCCGATGCGTAGGGCATCTTCCCCACCCCACACTCTTCCGCGAGCGAGTATCGCGACTTTATCCAACTTCATTTTACGTCCTTCCGAAACGCGGGTTAAAAATTGCGTGTAGATTTTATCCACTTGTCCTTGCATAATTGCTAATTCTTCTGGTGTCAATTTCGCATTCAAGGAAGTCAAGGAATGTTGGTTCGTTCGGACACGGTCGAAGGTGATTCCCAATTTGTTTTCCATGAATTTACCTGTGTATGGAATCATACCGAAAACACCGATGGATCCGGTGATCGTAGTTGGTTCTGCGAAAATGCGTTCTGCAGGTGTTGCAATGTAGTATCCACCGGAAGCAGCCACATCTCCCATGGAGACAATCACTTTTTTCTTCTTTTGCGTCATGGAAACTTCGCGCCAAATTTCTTCACTTGCTAATGCACTTCCTCCTGGACTATTAATTCGAAAAACGACCACATCAATATTCTGGTCATTTCTGACTTTTTGAAACAATTTACAAATTCTTGCGGATGAAATTCCATCGCCACTTGTCACCACATCTCCTTCCGCTAAAATCACGGCGATGTTCGGTTTTTGACGTTTGACTAATAATTGTCGGTCCGAAAAAGCTTTCAAGGCATATTTCTCCATGGATTGAATCTCCAATTCTTCGTCCTGCGTCATGTTCATCTTTTTCTTCAATAGTCCCATGAACTCATCGCGGTAACGCAAACCGGTAATTAATTTTGCATTGTACGCGGATTCACAATCCAAGATGTGTAAGGAATCTACGTGGTTGTCCAATGTCACAGTATCGATTCCTTTGTTCACGGAAATGTCGTTCCGCATGGTGCGCCACATGGTACGCAACAGAGCTTGTGTTTGTAAACGACTAGAATCGCTCATATTCGTGCGAAAGAACGGTTCTACTGCACTTTTGAAGTCGTTGTTACTTCCACGTACGATGTCCACTTCAATATTCAAATTATCCAATAAATTCTTGAAGAACATCAATTGAACTCCGACTCCGGTGAATTCCATGGTTGTGGATGGAAATCCATACACTTCTTTGGCAGCTGAACTGATGTAGTACGCTGTTTGGGAGACATATTCTCCGGACAAATAAGCAACCGCAAATTTTCCGCTTGTTTGAAAGTCTTTGACGGCGTCGTGCAATTCTTTCGCACTTCCCATACCGCATGTCAAGCCACCAAGTTCCAAGTAAATCCCTTTGATTTTTGGATCCGTTTTCGCTTTTTCAATTCCATACAGTAAATCTGGGAGTCCAACAGTACGATTGACTTGAAAACTGGCAATATCTAAAGACTCATCGCTTTTATCCTTGAGTTCACCCGTCAATTTCAATTGTAAGATGGTTGAATTGCGAATCGCCAATGGTTCTGGTCCAAAGTTACCGAAGGAACCAATGACACCACCCAGTACCAAGAAAAAGAGCAAGAGCGAAACGAGTCCGGCAATCATTACCGCGACAAAACTCGGCCAAAATAATTTGCCGAAGGATACTTTTTGATCTGACATAAAATATTATTTAAATCGTGCGAAAAGGTTTGTTGAATTGACTAAATTAAGTTTTAAACTAAAGCGAATCTCGTTGGAGTAGTTCGTCCAGAGTGAGCCCATGTTCGTACTGCGGACGAGTGGGAAATACACACTCAACACATTGGTCAAACGAACACCCAATCCAGCATTGTAAGCTGTTTGAACCGAAGTCCCATTCGAGAATGCGCCGTAATCAGCGAAAACACCAAAAAGATTCGGTTTAATTGGAAGTTGGAAATAGAGGTTCACACTTCCCAACCATTTGGATGTCACTCCAAAATTATTGGTGCTTTTAAAGTTTCCGTAGTTTTCCATGCGTTGTTGCGACCAAAAACCGGAAACATCGTTTCGTGCGAAATTGTATTCTTCGTAGAATAAATCTTGGTTTCCGCGTCCACCACTCATGCTCAACGAATAGCGGTCAGAAAGTGGTTGAAGAATGTCTAAAAACGCAAATTTGTAATACACATTGCTACCGAGGTACGCGCGCAATTCTAACTTGCGTTCCATTTTGTTTTTCATGTATCGCCAATCGTATTTTGCTGTGAGGGAAACACGTCCAACTTGCATTTCTCCATTCACATATTCTGCTCTCAATTTCAATCCAAATTGGTGATCCGGATTTGAATATTGAAACGCATATTGCGCCATTGCACCTTTTTCATCGTAACCAGATTGGGATGTTTTCAAACCAAAAAGTCCTTTCACAAGCACATCTTGACTGAAGTC
This sequence comes from Chryseobacterium gleum, assembly GCA_945860065.1. GTDB lineage: Bacteria > Bacteroidota > Bacteroidia > Flavobacteriales_D > Crocinitomicaceae > UBA952. The sequence continues at coordinate 6,718 of CAMAPI010000040.1, forward strand.
GCTTCGGTTTTTACGGTTTCCAATGCTTGCGGACCAAAAAGGTGTCAATGCCACGAAATTCTCTCCTGAAAAACTATTTCTCGTGAAGGATTTAACGGAAAGTCCAAGGTGTTCTACTTTTAATCCTTTTTTTGGAAGGATCGAGTAAGAAAACTCTGCCATTCCAACTGGTTTCTTGCTGTAAAAACCAAACATTGGCGTAAGCACATAACTAAACTTTTGGAATGGAAGTCCAAGGTTGTGGAACGTTGCTCCTAACAAGAATCCGTCGTACACATTTCCACCAAGCATGGGAGTCCAGCGTACACTATTGTGATCCGCTTCGTTGTCGCTGAATAAAAACTCTTGTTTGATTGGCTCGATTTTATGAAATAGTGACTTTGCTCTCCACGTATTGTTATTGCGGTTCAATTCTGGAATATCCTTAGACTCGTCGATGATGACTTTTTGAATGTCCTTGAACGGCGTTTTCAAGGTCGCAGCTGTTTGTCCTGGCTCCAACCAATGTGTTTCCACGAGTTGATCCTTCGCATACACATTGATTTCGATTGGACCATTGACTTGTCCGACATTTTTCACGCGAACCACAGCTCCCTGTTTACCAATTCCAACATTTTTCAACTTGTAGTCTACGTGATTCGTTGTTTGGATTAAATCATCGAACAACCAGGAAAGGTCTTTTCCACTGGATGCCTCCATCACTTTGCGCATGTCCTCCGGTTGCGGATGTTTAAATTTCCATGCTTCAAAATACGCGGACATGGCTGCATTGAATTTTTCTTCACCCAAGTAATCTTTCAAGTAAAAGAAAACAAGTCCCGTTTTTTGATACATGATTCCACCGTAATTGATACTCGTGAATTTATCGGAATGTGTTTCAATTGGTTGATCCAATCCAAGGGATGCTAAAGTTGAATACATGATGTCTCCAGAATCGTGGTGGTCCAAATCCTCTAAGTGAAACCGTCCATTGAGGATCATGTCAGAGAAACGTGTATTATCTGGATACTTCGTTTGCATGTAGCGCATCTCATTCAAGGTATTCATTCCTTCATCCATCCATCCGTGCACGCGCTCGTTGGAACCGAGAATTCCATAGAACCAATTGTGTCCAACTTCGTGTACAATCACCACTTCTAATTCCTCTTTCGAACTCGAATTCCCAATGACCGTTACGTTTGGATATTCCATTCCGCCACCGGCGCTGATGGTTCCATCTACTGCCGTAACTTGGTTGTATGGATAATCGCCATTCCATAAAGAATAGTAGTACGTTCCATCGTTAATGTATTCAATGGCATTTTTCCAATATTTAGCATTTTGTGGTGTGAACAAAGCCCATGAAGTCACTTTTCGTTTTGAATGAGGCAATTCTACTTCACCTTTTAGAACACCGTATCGTTTATCTGCGAACCAAGCGAAATCATGCACTTGACTTTGCGTAAAACGAATGGTTTTCATTTCGGATGAGGATTCAGGAAAAGAACCTTTCTTTTCTTTTTCTCTGTTGGATATCCAAGATTCGATTTTCTCTCCCGTTAGTTTCACCTGCTCATCCATGAAAGTCACTTCACTTTTTGTTTGCAAGTCTCCGGTTGCACCAACGATGTAATTTTTAGGAAGGGTGATGCTGACATCGTAAGAACCATATTCAGAATAGAATTCACCTTGATTTAAATAGGGAATCGCATTCCACCCATTTTTGTCATAAACAGCTGGTTTAGGATACCACTGTGTGATTTGGTAGGATTGTCCGATGTGTCCCATGCGCGAAATCTCACCAGAAGGAATTTTCACTTTAAAGGGTGTGGTGATGCGCACGCGGTCTCCATTGCGCAAAGGGGTATTCAGGTAAATCACACAGATATCCGGATTCTCGGCATCGTATTCCCATTTTAGCGGAGTTCCCTCGGACTTAAAGTTCAAAGAATCAATATATCCACGGTCTTCCTCCTTTGCAAAAGTCAATTTGCCATCACCTTGACGGTACAATTGTTTTGCCAGCGCTGAACTTCCATCCTTATAGGCATTCGGCCAAACATGCATGTAAATTCGGTCCAAAGTATTTGGTGAATTATTCACATATTCAAACACTTCAAATCCACTTAGTGTGTGGTTTTGATCATTCAAGCGAACTTGAATGGTATAATTCACTTCTTGTTGCCAGTAATTCTGTGCAAAAATGCTACTGGAAATTAATAAAATAATGAACGTTATAAACGATTTACGCATAATTGAATAATTAAAAGAATAGTGTAAAGTTAGACGTAAAATTGAAAATACAAGATACAAAAAAAGGCCTTTCGGCCTTTTCTTTATTTTGTTGAAATTCTTTCTTCTTATTGAATGATCAAACGTAGGATTTCATGTTGATTTTCGAGTGTTACATGAACTAAATATGCACCTGTTGAAAGTCGTAAGTTACTTACTTCAAGTCTTGTTCCATTCATCAACTCTTGGAATAATACTTTTCCATTCATGTCCGTCACTTGGATGTTTGCATTCGCAACTTCCACGTTGAACTGAACAGCAAATACACCGTTAGATGGATTCGGAACAAGTCCTACTTGAACGCTTGTTAAATCCGTTAATCCAAGGTATCCATCAACTCCATCGCAGTTTTCATCCATGTCATTACCTAAAATTTCCGTCGCTCCTGGATATGCATTTGGATTCATGTCATCACAGTCACCGTTCACCAATACGTATCCTGGAAGAGGAATTGCTTGACAAGAAACCAATCCAATACCTGCACCAAATTGATCGTTATCTGAGTCCAAATAGTAGGTATTGAAGATTAATCCTTCGTCGTTTGTTCCATTACAATTGTTATCGAATCCATCACAGATTTCTGTTGCGCCTGGATAAATGGCATTGTTTGTGTCGTCACAGTCACCGCCGATTATTACGGTATTCGCTGGTTGTGTACATGCTAACGTTCCTGTCGCATCATCTCCGAATCCATCGTTGTCTGCATCCACATAATACATCGTTGGAGCGGTTACTGTTGGATTTGTATCGTCACAGTCACCTGAGTTCAACACGTATCCAGTTGGAGGTGTACAACCTGTGAAGGTTGCCATCAAGTCACCTTGTAGGTCACCGTCCATATCCATGTACCAAACCGTATTTGGATTGATTGCTGCATCTGCATCGTTACAATCTTGACTATTTGTTACGAATCCAGCTGGCATGGTACAAACCAATGTATCGTTTGCAAGGTCACCGAATCCATCTTGATCGACATCCGCGTAATACGTTTGAGGCGCTACGGAGAATGAATTCCCCCAAAGAGAGACATTGTCCATTCTAAACGTAGAAGTATTCGTTGCCATCGAAGTCACGTACAAACGGAAAGTAACTGCATGAACATTTGCAAATGCTGCTGGCAAGGAAATCGTGTCATCTAACATCACATTTCCATTCCACGCAGAAGCAATCGTATCAATATTGGAAGCGTAATTATCCAAGCTAGATCGGAGGTAAATAACTGGTGTTCCACCTGTGGAAGAAACTCTGTGGTTGAAGGCAATTTTCGCTAAGTTCAAATTATAACACTCATTTCCTGAAATGGAGAATTGATTGTATTGACTTAAATCGATTGCAGCTGCCGTATTCCATGCCGTATTATTAAAGACATTTGCAGTTGCTGTACAATTGGCACCGGAATTTGTAAATGTTCCAAATGTCGCATTCGTTGGTTGCGTGGTCACATTGTTCGCCACAACCGGACAATTTGCTACATCGGTAAATTCATACAATCCCATGTTCACTGGGGACAATGGTGCATCTACCCCATTACAATCTTCATCAATTCCATTTGCTTCAATTTCTGTTGCTCCTGGATAAATTGCGTTGTTGTTATCGTTACAGTCTGTACTGTTTGTTACATACCCTGTAATTGGTGAGCAACCAACTTGAGATACAGCAAGATTTCCGTATCCATCGTTATCTAAATCTAGGTAATACGTAATATTGGAAACAACCGTTAAGTTCACGTGCAACATACTATCACAACCAGCAGCATTTAATAACGACTGCATGTAAAGTCCAGTTGATGAATATGTTTGACCGTTAATCGTATATGGTCCACAGTTCGTCACGTTTATTGTCAGAGCGCTGGGTTGATTAATCGTCAAATTCAAATTGATGATGCTATCACAACCCGCTGCATTCGCATTCGCTAAGGTTTGAATGTACGTTCCCGTACTTGAATAGTTTTGACTATTTAACGTGTACGTTGAACAAGCTGTCGCTGTTATGGTATTGTAGCTTACACAAGAAGCCGCTGCTGCTGGTGTAACTGCCGCCCAGGTTGTTCCTGCACGAATTTCATCCACTTCTAAGTTTCCGGTTCCAGCTGCTTGACGCAAGAAAACAGATTGAACGCCATTGGCAGACCAAGTACTTGTTCCACCAGCATTGGTTACTGCTGCTGCTGTTTCCGCTCCTCCAGGAACTGGATTCACCCACAATGAAGAAGTAATCACTCCTGCAACAGCTGGAGAAGATACTTTTGCAACAATGAACAAGGTTGTTCCCGTTGCGTATTCTGTTGAAACATACGTTGCAACTGCACCGGTTCCACCAGAAGTATTCAAGACTCCCAATTGAAATGTTCCTGGTGTTGTTCCAGATTTAATAAAAATACGAGGGAAGTAAATGCTAACCAATGCGCCTGATGTTCCACCAAAACCTGTGAAATAAGCTCCTGCGGTAGTCAATCCAGTTGTGTTTGGTACATTCAATAAAAAGGACATGTATGCAGTTGTTCCTACTGGGACATATGCTTTATTAATATCTTCTGTACCAGTCGAAGTTAAATTAATTCGATTTCCAGCCGATGCTTGTAAACCAGCAAAGGACAAACTATTTCCAGAGTTAGAAGGCGTTGTAAGGGCCACCAACTCTCCAGCTGTTCCGCTGTGTGTTGTCCAACCATTTGCATTCGCTAATCCTGTAAAATTGAATGGTTCAAAAGCTTGCGTAAAACCTTGAAATCCAATAAATACGATTAAAACAAGTAAAATTCTTTTCATAAAAATTATTTTTTTGTAAATCTAATAAATCAATGTGTATTCATCATTGTCTTAACATTAAAAAAGGCGACCGAGGCCGCCTTTGTTTATAACTTTCAATCTGTGTTGGTTACGCTTGAGGCGCATCAACGGTATCCGATGGACGCTCTGGTCTTGGTAAAAGAACTTTGCGGGACAATTTCCATTTTTTCGTTTTTGGATCGCGACCCATTACTTTAAATGTCAATACATCACCTTCTTTCACTACATCTTCCATTTTCGCTACTTTTTCCCAGCTAAATTCAGAGATGTGAATCAATCCGTCTGTACCAGTAAGGATTTCAACGAAACAACCGAAGTCCTTCACAGATTTCACTTTACCTTCGTACGTCGCTCCGTCTTCCACTTGTGGAGGGAAAGCGATTAAACGAATCAGGCGAATTGCTTCGTTCATGTCGTCACCGTTTGTAGAAAGGATTTGAACACGACCTTCACCAGTTGCTAATTCTTCAATAGTGATAGTTGTTTTCGTTTCTTTCTGTAAACCTTGGATGATTTTTCCTCCAGGTCCGATAATCGCTCCAATCATATCGTTCGGCACATTGAATGCTTCGATACGTGGAGTTTGAGGTTTCAATGTCGTGCGTGGCGCTGCCATTGTCTCCGTGATTTTCCCTAAGATGTGCATACGTCCTGCTTTCGCTTGTTCTAACGCTTCGATCAATACTTCGTATGGAAGTCCGTCTACTTTGATGTCCATTTGACAAGCAGTGATTCCTTTTGCTGTACCTGTAATTTTAAAGTCCATATCACCCAAGTGATCTTCGTCACCTAAGATATCAGACAATACAGCGAATTTTCCTTCGTCTGCAACAAGTCCCATTGCGATTCCAGATACTGGCGCTTTGATTTGCACACCACTATCCATCAACGCTAATGTTCCAGCACAAACAGTTGCCATGGAAGACGAACCGTTTGACTCAAGGATATCAGAAACAATACGAATGGTGTAAGGATTATCTTCAGGTAAAACTGGTTTCAAGGCACGAAGCGCCAAGTTACCGTGTCCGATTTCACGACGAGAAGTTCCACGTAATGGTTTCGCTTCACCTGTTGAGAATGGAGGGAAATTATAGTGTAATAAGAATTTCTCTGTTCCTTTGAATGTTGCACCATCAATTAACTGCTCATCCATTTTACCACCAAGCGTAACTGTTGTCAATGATTGTGTTTCTCCACGTGTAAACACTGCTGATCCGTGAACCATTGGTAAGTAATCAACTTCCGCCCAGATAGCACGAATTTCGTCGAAATTACGACCATCCAAACGTTTGCGTTCGTTCAACATCACCCAACGAACTGCTTTTTTCTTCACTTCAGAGAAGTAAGTAGAAATAAATTTCGCTGCTTCTGCTATTTCTTCTTCCGAGAAAGAAGCTTTCACTTCGTCTTTGATGGCATCGAATAACTCGGTACGTTTTGACTTATTCGCCAAGCCCATACGAGCAACATCTTTACATTTTTCCATTGCCACTTCGAACACTCTTGCACGAACTTCTTCGTTGTGTGATTCGTGGCTATATTCTCTTTTTGGATTTGCAGTAGGAATTTCTGCTGCAAGGTCCAATTGGAATTGACATTGTTCTTTAATCGCAACGTGTGCAATTTTGAAAACTTCCACTAATTCAGCTTCAGAGATCTCTTGCATTTCACCTTCCAACATGTTGATGTCTTTCATTGTTCCTGCGATCACGATATCGATATCCGACAACTCCATTTGAGCCATCGTTGGATTCAATACGTATTCACCATTGATGCGTCCAACACGTACTTCAGACATTGGACCATTGAATGGAATGTTTGAAACAGCGATTGCTGCTGATGCAGCAAATCCACACAATGCATCTGGATTATTGACACCATCGTATGAAATCAATTGAATCATCAATTGAACTTCAGCGTGATAATCGTCTGGGAAAAGTGGACGGAGTGCACGATCCACCAAACGCATTACTAAGATTTCAGTCTCAGACGGACGCGCTTCACGACGGAAGAATCCACCTGGAAAACGTCCGGCAGCAGAATACTTCTCGCGGTAATCTACCGTTAGAGGAAGGAAATCTACGCCTTCTTTTGCTTCATGATTAGCTACAATCGTAGCCAATAACATGGTGTCGCCCATGCGCACCACAACGGAACCATCCGCTTGCTTTGCCAACTTACCTGTCTCGACGCTTATCTCCTTGCCGCCGGTAACAATTGACCTTTTTATACCTATATTCATCTTTATTTATTTACTAATTAATGTACAAAAAAGGGACTTGCGACATAAAGCCGAAGTCCCCCTCTTTCAATAAAATGTGATCGATGATCGGATTAACGACGAAGTCCTAATTCCTTAACCAACGCTCTGTATTTCTCGATATCTTTTCTTTTCAAATAATCCAAAAGACTACGACGCTTTCCAACTAAAAGTTGAAGTGAACGTTGTGTACCGAAGTCCTTACGATTCTTTTTCAAATGCTCTGTTAAGTGACTGATTCGGTAAGTAAATAATGCTACTTGTCCTTCTGTTGAACCAGTGTTCACCTCAGATCCACCATGATGAGTGAAGATCTCTTTTTTCTTTTCTGAATTTAAATACATGCTAATATTTATGTAAATGATTATTATGTAGACTGACACCTTTGGTCAATACGGGTGCAAAGATAGCTCAAGTTTTCAAAAGTGCCAAATTTAATTTTTGGACAAAAAAAAACCTCCCGAAGGAGGTTTTAATAAAATTAGTTGAAATTAGTTTCCAGACTGTCTCATAGAAAGTGGAATGGCAAATTTCGGGATGAAGCTTATTAATGCTAAAATAATTTTTAAACCATATAGATAAACTTCTTTCATAATGTAATAAAACATTAGAATAACAAAAGAACCTGCGATTCCCATTCCGGCCATGCGCAATGTGATATCCATTTGGTCAAAATCTCCAAATATTTTATTTGGTATTAAGCCATTTATCGCATCCATTCCTGGAATCATTATGGATTGAAACATTCCCATGTAATCCATCAAAGGCGCGTAAGCAGAATGTCCATCTAATGCAGCAACAAGCTGAAGAACACTTACATACATCACCAAAGTGAAAAACAACTCCCCAAACAATGTAATGCTACGCGGAATCAACTCATGACTTACAAAATGTAGAAGGCCATTGTAAGAAGCATCATTTAATTGATCTGTTCTTTTCTTTGTTAAACTATATAAAAACCAGGCGCATACTACGCTGATTAATATACCAACAACCAATCCAACTGCTGCTCCAACTTTTGCTCCGCCAGTCATGCCGTCAACAAATGTAGTATCACAATAATTGTCATCGCCCATTAAATTGGCAATAATAAAATAGAGGCCGCCGATTAACATTGCGTAAGATGCCAATCTCCAAATAGTTGTAATGAACCATTTGAATAAACTCCCGTCATCGATTCTGCCCATGAATGGCAGTACTCTTTTGTTGTAATTATCATCGATAATCCCAACACTTACATAAGGTAAGTTCTTTTCCATAGTAATATAGTTTAGTAGGTTAATAGTTGAAAGTTAGGTAAAATAATGAGTAATAATTAAAAAAATTAATTATTTATTAACATTTAAGTTCTAATTCATGTTAATTGAATCAAAAATGTAGGAAAAAACGTTTGTTGGAATATTAAATTATCTTTGCATCGTCCATTGGTTCTCGTATTTGAGATTAATAAGGAATCCGGTTAGAATCCGGAGCTGTATCTGCAGCTGTAAATGTCTAAAATGCAATTCATTAAGTCACTGAGTAATTGGGAAGACGAATTGAAAAGGACATGAGCCAGAAGACTTGCCAATGAACAGAGAGAAGACTTCAGATAAAGGTCGGACTCGCCAAGGGTGTTTTACATCCTAGCTTTTCCTTCTTTTTTCTTCTTCTAGTTTTTTATTGTTTCACATTCAAAAAAACAGAACGAATGAAAAAGGCATTGATTACATTAAGTTTATTTGCAAGCTCGTGGAGCTTTGCGCAAAATCAATTACACCAAGTTTTGGTGGTGAATGAAGGTTATTTTGATTACCAAACAGGTGCAATCTTAGAACCTGTGACCATTGGGAGTTATAATCCAACAACGCAACTATACCAAGTAGTTGATACCTTGGAAAATATGCGTTTCGCATCCGATTTAGTGATTGACGGGAATTTCTATTTCGTAGCGGCAGATTCAAAAATCTTTAAAATGGACTTGAATACGCATCAAGAAATTGCGAGCGTTTCTTGTCCTGGTGTTCGTAACCTAGCAGTATACCAAAATAAATTGGTTGCAACTCGCGGGGAGTACCTGACGACATATGATTCTTATTTACATGTATACAACACCGCTGATTTACAATTGATTCAGGCTTTTGATACCGTGATTGGGCCAAAATGGGCGACTCAAAACATCGTGGTTGATGGAACAACAGCTTACTTAGTCGTGAACAACGCGTACGACTGGGGAAATGAAAAAGGAATCATTGGCCAATTAAACCTCTCGAACCTATCCTATGGAAACGAAGTGGATTTAGGTCCAGAAGGAAAAAACCCAGATAACTTAGTGAAATATGGCTCAGCCTTATACACGGTAAATAACAAAGACTGGAATGGAACTTCGATTTCGAAATTCGAATTGGCAACAAACACAGCAGCAACTGTTAATATTGCTAACGCCATTTCTGGATGCGGTACTTCAGCCTTAAGAGATGATAAAATCACCTACCAAATCTCGATGGAGACTACCTTGAATGATTTCGACATCAACGGGATGAATAATGTTGGTCCAGTGACTGGAATCAATGTAAACTTCTACGAATTAGCTCAAGAACCAATCAGTGGGCAATTTTACGCTTCCTCAACCGATTTCTTTTCTTTTGGCACTGTATACATATACGACGCAACAAATACAGCGCTGAATCAGTTTGCTGTAGGAGTTTCCCCAGGAACCATCGTTTTTGATATTCGATCTTCGGCAGGAATAAATCAAACGACTTCGAACTTTAGTGTTTCTCCGAATCCTACGATGGACATCTTAACAATCCAAGGTAAATCAGTAAATGAGTTGGTTTCTTTATTAGACCTGAATGGAACAACCGTTCTTTCGAGTACGGATACAAGCTTAAATATTTCACAACTTCCCGCAGGGATTTACTATGTAAACATCAACGGAACTTGTCAAAAAGTGATCAAACTTTAACATTCATTTCGTACTATTTAAATCCCGGCATTGTCGGGATTTTTTTTTACCTGAAACTTCGAACAAGTCGTTTGTTTATTAACTTTGATTCAAATTCATTTTCATTATGCAAATCATCCTGAATAACCAGCAAATCGAACAAAAAATCATCCGAATTGGACACCAACTTATGGAGAACTGTTTCGAGGAAGAACGCATATTCATTGGTGGAATTGTTGGGAATGGTAGCATTATCGCTCAAAAACTAACGGAAATAATCCGTGCAAATAGTTCGATTGAAGTTGTCTGTTTTGAGATCAAGGTCAATAAAGATGAGCCATGGAGCGAGAGAATCAGCCTAAACATCGACGAAAAAGAACTTAAAAAAGGATACATTATATTGGTGGATGACGTCATCAATTCCGGAAAGACGATGCAATATGCCCTGATGAAATTTTTGGAACAAGCAACGAAAGCCATTAAAACAGTAGCATTAGTTGATCGCCAGCACCGTCGTTATCCGATTAAAACAGATTTCGCTGGACTTGGATTATCTACCACATTGAAAAATCACGTGGAAGTTGACTTGAACGACACCGATTCGAAAGCATATTTACATTAATATGAAAAAAGTAACTGAATCAAGCTCGCATTACCAGGACTTAGAGCAGATGTCCACCTTGGACTTGCTCTCAAACATCAACAGAGAAGATCAAACTGTTGCTCTTTCTGTTCAAAAAGAAATCCCAGCTATCGAAGCATTTGTGAATGCCTGCAGTGAGCGCATGGCTCAAGGCGGAAGGTTATTTTACATTGGCGCAGGAACGAGTGGTCGCTTAGGTATCGTAGATGCGAGCGAATGTCCACCAACATTCGGAATTGATCACGGAATCGTTGTAGGAATAATCGCTGGAGGAGACGCAGCGATTCGCAAAGCGGTAGAATTTGCCGAGGATGACCGCAATCAAGCTTGGATAGACTTAGCACATTTTTCTATGAGTGCCCTAGATACCATAGTTGGAATTGCCGCGAGCGGAAGCACGCCTTATGTCCTAGGTGGAATAGAAAAAGCAAAGGAACATGGAATCTTAACAGCGGGCATTTCCTGCAATCCAGATTCTCCCTTAGCTGCTGCGGTCGATTTCCCCATTGCACCGGTTGTCGGACCAGAATTCGTCACGGGAAGTACGCGAATGAAATCTGGAACAGCACAAAAATTAGTATTGAATATGATTTCGACCAGTTTGATGATTAAGTTGGGACGAGTCAAAGGAAATAAAATGGTGGATATGCAATTAAGTAACCACAAATTGGTTGATCGTGGCGCACGCATGGTCGCGGAAGAAACGGGAGTTTCCATGCCTGAAGCACAAGCGCTTTTATTGGAAAACGGCTCTGTACGCAAAGCAGTTGATTACTTTAAGAAAATAAAATGAGTGAATTTGATCCAAATGGCGTTGGAATCGCCAACGGAAATATTTTTGGCTTTCCTTACACGGAATCGGAATCGGATATGGTCATTGTACCCATTCCGTGGGACGCGACAGCCTCCTACGGAAAAGGAACGAGTAAAGGTCCTGAAGCGATTTTAGAGGCTTCCACACAGCTGGACTTTTACCATCCTGATATGGAGCGTGCGTATGATACGAAAGTGTACATGTCCCCCGTATCCCAAGAATGGAAAGAAATCAACGCGCATTGTTGCGAGCAAGGAATGGAATACATTTCCTACTTAGAAATACATGGTGAAGAAAAAGCGCTATTAAAATACCAATCGGTACTGGATGAAATCAATGCCGCTCACGAAGCGTTAAGAGCAAATTTAAAAGAACGCTGTTTAGACTTATTGAAGCAAGGGAAAATCCCAGCTGTTTTAGGTGGAGAGCACTCTGCCCCACTCGGACTTATTGAAGCTTTGAACGAAACTTACGAGGACTTTGGTGTCCTGCAAATTGATGCACATGCGGA
>CAMAPI010000041.1 GCA_945860065.1 Chryseobacterium gleum
TTCTGTTGCTTGATGAAGAACGAAGTAAAGACCCCATCTTCTTCACAGGCATGTGTAAACACAGGTATCCCGATGTTTCCTAAAAACAATAGCGCACTTAAGAAAATAAGAATCAGTGGTTTCACAGTGTAAAGGTAGGGATAATGTGCTAATGTGCCAATGTGCCAATGTGCTAATTTGTCGCTGTTTGCTCTGAGCTGCGCTCAGATAGGTTTGAAATGAGTGAACAGTGCCGGTATCTATTCGAATGGTGGATGGGTGTTAAATTTCTGCGATCAACATTAAACCATTTGCGGAGAAATCAAATTATTATTTTAGTAATCAGTGCCGAGTGCTCAGTGTCAGTATCAATAAGAATGATGCATTGGTGCTTAATTTCTACTATTTACTATAATCCATTAGCGGAGCAAACAAATCATTAGCACACTAGCACACTAGCACATTGGCAAATTCGTTTTAAACTAAATCAAACAGATCTTTTGTCCCAAGAATGCGTGTAACAGTAAATCCTTCGGCGTAATCAACACCGATTGGACGACCGTACTGCATCATGCGTCCTTTGAGGAATTGGAAGAATTCTTCACCGGAAATCGGTGTGTCCGGTTCGGTAGAAGTTGGATCGAAGAACTGAGAACGATAAGTTTTGATGACTTCGATTTTTTGTTCCATGAACGGTGTCACGTCCATCACGATGTCCGGATGAGCGTAATGGTCTTGGATGTAGTGTAAAACTAATCTCGGACGATGTGGTGCCAACGAAACGCCGTCAACGATTGTTTCGATTTTACGAAGTCCAGCGAGAAAACAGGCGTCGGAAACTAATTTCCCTCCGCGTCCATGGTCTGGATGACGGTCGCTCAAGCAATTCGCCAAAACGATTTCCGGTTGATGAATGCGGATTTGTTCAACGATTTTGCGTTTGTTTTCTTCATTGATTTCGAAGAATCCATCGCCCATGTTCAAGTTCTTACGAACAGCTAATCCCATGAGTTTTCCAGCAGCAGCGGATTCCGCGTAGCGATCTTCAACAGATCCACGTGTGCCTAGTTCACCTTCAGTCAAATCTATGATTCCGATTTTCTTTCCAAGTGCAGCATAGTGCAACAAGGTGCCAGAAGCGGATAATTCCACGTCGTCTGGATGTGCGGCAAATGCTAGGATATCTAATTTCATCTTCGTCAGAATTAGGTGCTAAACTACGTTAAAAAATAAAAAGTCCCTTTGAAACCAAAGGGACTTTTTAGTGATTTATGATTGGTAACTCTCGATACTTGGACAAGAACAAATCAAATTACGGTCACCGAACGCATTGTCAACGCGTCGAACTGGCACCCAATATTTCCACTCTTTCAAGTATGCAACTGGGTAAGCAGCTTCTTGCGGTGTATACGGATAATTCCATTCTTTGTTGATGATGCAATCTGCGGTATGCGGTGCATTTTTCAATAAGTTGTTCACTTTGTCTGCTTTACCATCTTCGATTTGACGAATTTCCTCGCGGATTTTGATCATCGCGATGATGAAACGATCTAATTCTTCTTTATCTTCAGATTCCGTAGGCTCAATCATCAAGGTTCCGGCAACAGGGAAAGATACGGTTGGTGCATGGAAGTTGAAATCGATTAATCGTTTGGCCATGTCAGCTACTTCGACTTCTGCTGTACGTTTGAAATCGCGACAGTCAAGAATCATTTCGTGTGCAACTGTTCCATTTTTTCCTGTGTATAGAATGTCGTAATGACCTTTCAATCCTGCAGCGATGTAATTCGCATTTAAAATCGCAATTTCTGTTGATTCACGAAGTCCTTTTGCTCCCAACATCTTGATGTAAGCGTAAGAAATTAATAAAATCAAGGCACTACCATACGGCGCCGCTGATATTGCATGAATCGCTTTTTCACCACCTGTTTTGATTAATGGATTTCCTGGTAAGAATGGCAATAAATGCGCCGCCACACCGATTGGACCCATTCCAGGACCACCACCACCATGAGGAATGGCAAATGTTTTATGTAAGTTTAAGTGACAAACGTCCGCACCAATATTTCCAGGATTTGTTAATCCAACTTGTGCATTCATGTTCGCACCGTCCATGTATACTTGTCCACCGTTTTCGTGGATAATCGAAGTGATTTCACGAATAGCTTCTTCGAACACACCATGCGTCGATGGATACGTAACCATCAGTCCACCTAACACATCTTTCAATTCAATCGCCACTTGACGTAATTCCTCGATATCGATGTTTCCATTTTCATCACAACCTGTCACGACAACTTCAAATCCAGCCATCACTGCAGAAGCGGGATTCGTACCATGTGCAGATGATGGAATGATCATTTTTTTACGTTGCGTATCACCATTCGATTCATGGAACGCTTTGATCACCATTAGTCCAGCGTATTCACCTTGCGCACCAGAGTTTGGTTGAAGGGAAACACCTGCAAATCCTGTACTTTCAGATAAATCTAAAGACAATTGCTTGAACATTTCGTGGTATCCTGCAGCTTGTTCAACAGGAGCAAAGGGATGTAAATTCGCGAATTGCGGATTGGTAATCGGCATTAATTCAGTCGCTGCATTCAATTTCATGGTACAAGAACCAAGTGGAATCATGCTATGAACCAAAGAAAGGTCTTTGTTTTCTAATCGTTTTATGTAGCGCATCATTTTAGATTCCGAATGATGGCTATTGAATACGGGGTGTGATAACACCGCATCTGTTCTTTTAAGTCCGGACGAAAGGGAAGAAGTTCCATTCTCTACGATACTTGCATCGAAGCAAGAAAGAATCGCTGCAACATCCGCATCTGTATGTGGTTCGGCAAAACTGATACTTAATTCTGATTCAGAAATGTAGCGGAAATTTAATTTATGCGCTTCTGCTTTCGCACGAACACTTTTGCAATCAATACCTTTGATCCAAAGCGTGTCGAAATAGGAGTCTGATCCTAAAGAAATGCCTTTTAGTTGCAGTCCAGCTGCTGTTTTCGTCGCTAATCTATGTACATGATTCGCAATTTCACGGATTCCATCTGGACCGTGGTACACTGCGTACATACTTGCCATTACGGACAACAATGCTTGAGCTGTACAAATATTCGATGTCGCTTTATCGCGTTTGATGTGTTGCTCTCTTGTTTGAAGTGCCATACGTAAGGCGAAATTGTCATCTACATCTTTCGATACACCGATAATTCTACCTGGGATATGACGTTTGTAGTCTTCCTTCGCCGCAAAGAATGCCGCGTGAGGACCACCGTATCCCATTGGGACACCAAAGCGTTGTGAAGACCCAAGAACGACATCCGCTCCTATGCTTCCGGGTGATTTCAACACCACTAACGAAAGAATATCCGCAGCAACTGCTACTTGGATTCCATGTTCTTTTAATTGTGCAATTTTCGATGTTAAGTCACGAACGTGTCCGTGCGCAGATGGATTTTGGATAAATGCACCAAAATATTCAGTTGATCCTTCGAAAGCATCTATGTTTCCAGTCACCAATTCAATGCCTAAGTTAATGGCACGTCCAAGCATGACGTCAATGCTTTGTGGCAAGGCGTCTTCTGCAACGAAAAATTTATTTTTCCCTGCTTGAACTTCGGCTCTAGATCGCGAATTGTAAAACATAATCATTGCCTCCGCAGCGGCAGTCGATTCATCCAACAATGAGGCATTGGCAATTTCCATTCCGGTTAAATCTAAAACCATCGTTTGGAAATTCAACAACGCTTCTAAACGTCCTTGGGAAATCTCCGCTTGGTAAGGCGTGTATGCCGTATACCATCCTGGATTCTCTAATACATTTCTTAGAATGACACTAGGAACAATAGTTTCGTGGTATCCAAGTCCAATAAACGACTTGAAAACCTGGTTTTTCCCTGCTAATTCGGCAATGTGCTCCAAGTATTCCTGCTCGGTCATTGCATCCGCAATGTTTAACTCTCCATTCAAACGGATTTGAGATGGAATGGTGCGGTCGATTAAGGAAGAAATAGAGTCGATGCCAATTGTTGCCAACATGGCTTTTTTCTCTGCTTCACTCGGTCCGATGTGTCTTCTAGAAAATGGTGTCATGAATGTATTTTTTGAGTGCACAAATATACAAAGCAAAAAAAGAATCATCAATGAAAATGGGGGGAAGTTTTGAACCGAAATATGGATTTATGAACCTTTTTCCAGCAAATAAGTCCGAGCTCTTAATTTGGCGTTTTCTTGGATGTCCTTCCAAAATAAATTGACATCTCCTTTGTGTAGGGATTTCATCGTCCACGAAAAGAGTCCAAAGTAGGAGCAAGGACGTGAAATCCATACAGCGCCATCGATGATATTTGTTTCAAAACAATGGCAAAAAGTCTGGTCGTTGGAATACAAAAATCCTTGGTGTTGGTCTTTTGTCGCTGTTCCAGAAGTCTGCCACGAAACAGGATTAACGACTGCTTTTCCTTTGTACCAGCGCTGGTATTCATCTTGATCGACATGTTTCTTGAAAGTATTCCACGAAACAAATCCACCCGTTTGTTTGGGATTGTTCATTAACGGAATGCTAGTAAACTCCGTTTTTTCCATGCCAATTCCAGGAATATACGCAGCGACTAATTGCGTTTGCAGTGGTTTATTGTCAAAGAAATCGCGCAAGATCATGCGTAAATGCGTACTCCCTTGACTGTGTCCGGCAAGAATGATTGGACGTCCATGATTGTAATGATCCAAATAATATTGAAAGGCATTTTTGATATCTTCATAGGCGAAAAGCAAGGCATCTCGTCCACCTTTCTCGAGCAGGTCATACGAGCGAATGTGTGCTTGACGGTAAAAAGGAACATACATTCTTCCCGCTTCCGCCCATGCACTTGCTTGGTATTTCACTGCTGCACCCAATACTTTTTGTTGCTGTTCTTGATCGCTTAATTCGACATTCCATCGTGTATCCTTTTTATCGAGCATCAAGGTTGGATAGACATAAAATACGTCCACATCCTTCCACAAACTAGAGTCCTTCACATTCGCCAGTAATCCACTTGGATAGGCGCCCGGTAATACCGCCCAATTTTGTTGATTCGAATAATCAACAGCTTGTGAAAAACATTGGCCTGTTGAAATGTTCCACAACAAAAGAAGCATTAAAGTTAATTTGTCCATTAATTTTGTGCTTGATTAGACAATGCGACCCAAAAATACATACATTCTAGCTGTTTTTCTGTTTTCATGGACGATGAATTTCGCTCAAGTAAAGGCGGATTCCATCAACTCATGGAAATTGAAATCACTATATTCACTGAGTGGAACGCAATCCTCTTTTGTGAATTGGAATGCGGGTGGACGTAACAACATCTCGATGATTGGTTCGGTTGGGGCTAGTGCATACTATACTCATGACAATGTCAAATGGACCAACGATGTGAGTTTGGCGCTTGGTGGCATCAAGTATTTGGATAAAATAAATGGTGTTGGATTGCAGAAAACAGATGACCGAATTGACCTAGCGAGCACCTTTGGTATGCTCCTCTCAAAGGATTTCTTTTTAACGGTTGCTGCCGGATTCAAAACACAAATGGTGAATGGATTCACTTATCCAAATGATTCGGTCGTTGTTTCCACTTTCATGGCTCCAGGTTATTTAAACCTAGCCCTTGGAACAGATTTGCGCAAAGGCGATCAATTCTCCATCTTTTTTTCGTCTATTGCCTTTAAATCCACGTTTGTATTAGATGATTCCTTGTCCGCCGCTGGCGCATTTGGGGTAGAAAAAGGACAAAAACACCGTCAAGAATACGGAGCCTTTATAAAAATGAAATGGAGCAAAAATTTAGCGAAGAACATTGAGATGAAGTCAAAGCTGGAGCTTTTTAGCAACTATTTGAAGAATCCGCAAAACATTGATGTCAACGCAGAATTGCTTTTTGTTTTTCGCGTAAACTCCTTGTTTTCGGCTACTGCCCAGTGGAATTTAGTGTACGACGACGACATCAAGATCCGCGATATTTACGGGAATGTTGGTCCGCGCACACAGTTTAAATCCGTTTTGGGAATCGGTATTTCGTATAAATTGGAAAACAATTAGGCGAATGCTTTGTGTATAACTACCATTCCAACTGTTCAAAAATCAACTTGTTAGCTCCTACAAAGAGCCCTAACTTTGCGTTATGCGCATCGGAATTCTTTTTAGTGTCCTGTTTTTGTCTTTGTCCAGCTATGGACAACTGAAAGCGATTCACAATCAGGCAGATTACCCCTTTTTGTTGCATTTGCCTGTTGATAGTATTCTGAAAAATCATCCTCCGGTACTTATTTTCCTTCATGGACGCAGTCTTTCTGGTAATAACTTAGAGTTGGTAAAGAAGTACGGAATCATCCATGAAATCGAAAAAGGAAGGGAAATTCCAGCGATTGTGATTGCGCCTCAAGTTCCTGCTGGAAAATCATGGGAACCAGCGAAAGTCTTGTCTGTCCTGCGCTTTGTACAGCAACAATTCGATACAGATACCAATCGTGTGTATGTCACAGGAATGAGTTTAGGCGGCTACGGAACCTTAGATTTCGCAGGTAAATACCCCGAAATAGTTACCGCTGCAGTAGCTTTGTGTGGTGGTGGAAATATTAATAATGGATGTAATCTTTCTACCATTCCAGTGTGGATTCAACATGGAAACCGAGATAGTGCAGTCCCAATTAGTGAATCCGAGAAAATGGTGCGTTCCATTCGTGCATGTAATGGTGGAGAAAATTTAAAATACACCGTTGTTCCTGGTGCAAATCATGGTGATTTAGAACGTGTATTCCGCACTGATGAATTATACGATTGGTTGTTTCAATTTAGTAAAGAAGAAAAGTAGTCCGGCTACGAAAACCAAATTTCATTGATCAATTGACAACCTGCTTCTTTGTTGACACGTTCAATGATAATCTGCCTCCCATTCAACAGTTCTTCACGCATCACGGATGAGTCAATCTTTAAATACAGCGTGTTGTTTTTAATGTGAATTTCTTTCGTGCGATGCGCTACCGCAGGACCCATTAATTCAGGCCAAGCAGCAATAATGTCGTATTCCTTCATTTTGCCCTCCAAAGAGTAAGCTTTCAAGAATTTATCGATGAGGTCTTTTAATGGTTCCTCGTCCGAACTTCGTCTGTTGTCTTCGCGCATGGAATAAAGTTAGGATAAAATCAAGGACAATTGCTGATCATTTACTTGAAAAAGTTTTTTCTCGGTTTGCAGCGATTCGAACAATTGCTTCATGCGTACTGGATCCGAATCGGTGACAATCACTTGTCCAAAGTAATCCGCCGTCACTAAATCAATCAAACGCTGCACGCGCTCATTGTCCAACTTGTCGAAAATATCGTCCAACAAAAGCACAGGTTTCAATCCTTTGTGCTGCTTCATCCAGTCATATTGGGCCAAGCGCAACGCAATCACAAAAGACTTCTGTTGTCCCTGTGAACCGAATTTCTTCACTGGATGATTTTTAATCGTAAAGACCAAATCATCCTTGTGCGTTCCAGCATTGGAATATTGCGTGGCAGCATCTTTTTTCGCATGCATTTGAAGTAACTCAGCAAAGGAATGTTCATTCAATTGCGAACGGTATTCTAGTCCAACTGATTCGGAGTCCAAACCGATTTCCGAGTAAAAACGCTGAAAAACAGGAATGAATTCAGCTAGAAATTCCTGGCGTTTTTGATGAATGTAATTTCCAGATGGAATGAGCTGTTCATTCCATACTTCGATGGAGTCCACGTCGAACAAACGGTGTTCAAACATATTCTTTAATAAGGCATTACGTTGATCTAATACTTTGTTGTAGCGTTGAATCTCTTCCAAATAAACCCTGTCCAATTGGGATAAAATGCCATCCATCCACTTTCGACGCATATCGGAGCCATCTGCAATTAAATCACCGTCGTACGGAGAGATGAAAACCACTGGAAATTTCCCAATGTGATCTGCTAACTTTTCGTATTCCTTTTTGTTGATTTTTACGGTCTTTTTACCGCCATTTTTCAAAGCACAATGGACATTGTAATCTTGCTTCTCTAAATTCCATTTTCCTTGAATGGAGAAAAATCCTTGGTCAAAACGAATATTCTGACGGTCAATCGCATTCAAGTAGGATTTGCACATGCTCAAGTAATAAACGGCATCGAGTATATTCGTTTTTCCACTTCCGTTTTGTCCAACTAAGCCATTAATCCCAGGACAAAGATCTATTTCTAAATCTTCGTAATTCTTGAAATTGATGAGGTGTAATTGTGCTAAAAACATGTGCTTCAAAGGTAGTATTTATTTCGCGAATCGACTAGAATTAGTTCCAAGCGTAACGCGATATACATTCCCGAAAGACTATTCTATTATCTTTGTTAAAAATTCGAATAGTTATGTCAAACGCTTTTTTTAAAACACCTATTGCTATCAATGAACCTGTGAAAGCATTCGCTCCAGGATCAGTGGAACGAAACTCCTTACTACAATCGTATAAGGACATGAGCAGTCAAGCTCCAATTGATGTCCCGATGTATATTGGCGGGAAAGAAGTTCGTACGAATACGAAAAAAGCAATGCATCCACCGCATGACCACGCTCATTTGCTGGGACATTATAATGCGGGGGATGCAAGTCATGTAACCGATGCGATTGAATCCGCTTTATCTGCAAGAAAAGCATGGGCGGAACTTCCTTGGGAAGAACGCGCAGCGATTTTTTTAAAAGCAGCAGATTTATTGGCCGGACCTTTCCGCAACAGAATGAATGCTGCTACGATGTTAGCGCAATCAAAAAATGTGATGCAAGCCGAAATTGATGCTTCGTGTGAGTTAATTGACTTTTTCCGCTTCAATGTGCAGTACATGACACAGATTTATAAAGAACAACCAGAGTCCTTGCCAGGAATGTGGAATCGCTTGGAATACCGTCCTTTAGAAGGATTCGTTTTCGCCATGACGCCATTCAACTTTACGTCTATTGCAGCGAATTTATGTGCTGCTCCAGCGATGATGGGGAATGTTGTGGTATGGAAACCAGCTGGTACGCAAGTATATTCGGCACAGGTCATTATGGAATTATTCAAAGCAGCTGGCTTGCCGGATGGCGTCATTAACATGATAACAGTAGACGGACCAGTAGCTGGTGACATCGTTTTCAAACACAAAGATTTTGCAGGATTACATTTCACAGGATCAACGGGAGTTTTCCGTCATTTATGGAAAGAAATCGGTCAAAACCTAGAGAACTATCGTTCGTACCCAAGAATCGTTGGAGAAACAGGTGGAAAAGATTTCATCATGGTACATAAGTCAGCGAATGCTGCGGAAGTAGCTACAGCGATGTCTAGAGGTGCATTTGAATACCAAGGACAAAAATGTTCTGCGGCTTCACGTGCTTATGTTCCATCCAATTTGTGGCCGGAAGTAAAACGCATTTTCGTTGAACAAGTGAATTCTTTCAAAATGGGTTCACCTGAGGACACTGGCAATTTTGTGAATGCCGTAATTGATGAACGTGCATTCGATAAAATCTCCGGATTCATAGATTATTGCAAAGGACAATCCGATGCCGAAATCATTACAGGTGGATCTTACGATAAATCCAAAGGATATTTCATTCAGCCAACAACGGTTGTGACCTCCAATCCGAAATTCCGCACCATGTGTGAGGAGATTTTTGGGCCAGTTTTGACGGTCTTCGTTTACGACGAAAATCAATTTGAAGAAACTTTGGAAATGTTGGATTCAACATCCGAATACGCTTTGACAGGTTCTATTATGTCCAATGACCGTTACGCGATTCAACTAGCAACGAAGAAATTGGTACATGCAGCAGGGAATTTCTACATCAACGATAAACCAACAGGAGCCGTTGTCGGACAACAGCCCTTTGGTGGCGCGAGAGGTTCCGGAACAAACGATAAAGCAGGTGCAGCAATGAACTTATTGCGTTGGGCTTCTGCTCGTACCATTAAAGAAACATTTGTTCCGCCAACAGATTACAAATACCCATTCTTAGGCTAAGATGATAAATAAGTTTTTGAAAGTACTTTTTTGCATTCTTTTTACCACTCAGGCAAATGCCCAATGGAAATGGACCCTGCACGCTGAAACGGGATTGAATAAACAAGATGTTTCCGCCGTAAGTACCTTGGTGCAACAAAATGAATTGGATCCAAAAGTTTATTGGAAGTTTGCCGCAAGTGGTGGCGTGGAACTGAGTTACACGGTCTTGAAATTTGCGACCGTTTTTTCAGGATTGGGATATGTAAAATCGAATGGTAGATATGTGACTTCGCAGAACGCCTACAATCCAGATGGTAGTTTACAAGCAACATACACTAGTGACAAACTTACAACAGCGGACATGATTTCTTTGCCAATCGGGCTTCAACTAAATGCATGGAAGTTACACCTAGGCGGTGGCCTCGAATGTCGTTACCGCGTAGCGGGAAGCATGACGACGAATTATTCATCCATTGCCGCTTTTGCATCGAACAGCACGGACTTGGGGACCATTACTGGAGTCAATACCAATGCCAAATTAGATTATGGGTATTTTGCCTACGCTTCATTCAATTTCACGAAGCGTTTCGGTTGCAAAATATCGTATTACGAAGGTCAGCGCGACTTGAGCAATGATTTTGAATTTGGTGCATGGAAAGAGTGGATGCAAAATGTTGGGAATTCGATCTTTTCCCTGAATAACAAGCAAATGACGCTTGGTGTTTATTTAAAAATCAACTAGTTAAAGTCAAATGTTTAAGATTGCCATCGGTATTTTTTCGCTCTGTTATCTTTTCTTTCCGCTGTCGAGTAAACCGTCCAATGAGCGATACGATTTAAGCGTCAAAGTAACGTCAATCCAACATAACAAAGGACACATTGAATTTGCCTTGTACAAGAATCCAGCGTTTTTTGCGCAAGCTGGAAAAACACACCGCTTGGCACGTTTGGATGCGAAAGCGCCCGAAATTAAGTTTCAATTCACGGATTTAGAAGCGAGTAACTATGCGATTGTCGTTTATCACGACGATAATAGCAATAATATTTGTGACAAAAATTTCTTTGGTATTCCCACGGAAGCGTATGCTTTTTCGAACAACATGCGTCCAAAATTGTCAACGCCAAGTTTTGAAGAATGCGCGGTTAAATTGGACAAAGACAAAGTTATTACCATTAAAATGGTCTATTAGCTTTGAAGCTCTGATAAGATTTTTTCCAATTGCATCAGTACAGGTTGACGTCCATCGTTCTCCACACAATATTCCGTTAAACTGCGCTTTTGCTCATCTGTCCATTGACTTTGTATGCGCTGTTCTACGGATGCTTTGCTGCAATGATCTCGGAGCATCACACGTTGAATGCGAATATCTACCGGTGCGCAAACGAGCAAGATCGCATCAAATTGTTGATAGGCTCCGGTTTCAAATAAAATAGCTGCTTCGTTGAAAATCAAGCTGCTCGTTTGTTGTGCCGCCCAATCGTCAAAATCCTTACGCACAATGGGATGGATGACCTCGTTCACCTTTAAACGTAAATCCGGATTCGAAAAAATACATTCGCTGACAAACACGCGGTTCAAGGCTCCGTCCACGTAGGATTCTTCACCGAGTAAGGAAATCAAACCACTTCGGATTGCAGAATGCTCATCACTCAAGAACTTTGCGCGAAGATCAGAATAGTAAACGGGGTAGGACATCGCCTCCAATATTTGTGCAATGCTGGTTTTTCCCGAACCGATTCCGCCTGTTAATCCGATTTTCTTCATACAATTTTGACTTATCGTAGCGTGAATGTAGTTAAACTTTCTAAAAATGATTCCAATTCCCAGGCTGGTACAATGTAGATTCCGTCCTTTTCTCTGAGCGGTAGCTCGTCCATTGTGACTATGAGTTTGGGGTGATTGTTTTTTAGTGTAATTAAATTCCCAAATTCACGGTTAAAGGTTTGTTCATCGAAAATACTAAAAGAAACTTGAAGGTAAAGTGTTACCCCATTGCGATAGGACACAAAATCAATTTCTTTATTTCGCATTGCGCCTACCTGTGAGGAAAAACCAAAGTGTTCAAGCTCTAGAAAGATGCTATTCTCTAATAGATTTCCATAGCTTAGTGTGTTGTTGCCAAACAAATACGTTCGAAAGGACAGGTCATTCAGGTAGTACTTTACATTTCCGCCAAGCAATTCTTTTCCTTTGATGTCTATGCGATCACAGCGATGTATCACAAATGTTTGACAGAGGTAATTCAGGTAGTTGGCAACAGTTTCATAATTTGTTTTACGTTTTTTACTATCAAAATAGTTCACCACATTATTCACAGAGAATAAATTGGACACGTTGTTACAGACATAGTTGAAGATATCTAATAATAAAGCGGTGTCTTTTATGGCGAAACGCTGAACGATGTCCCGTAAGATGATTGTGTCTTTCAATGACGATAAGTAATGAAACTTACTTTCATCTGTTGGTAAATGAAAAAGCTCAGGCAAGGCACCTTCATGCAAGAATTTCAAGTAGTTTTTTCTGTTTTTTTCTTTTTTATGAACGGAACAGAATTCATCAAATGAAAATGGGAGGATTTGAAATTGAACATACCTACCCGATAATAAACCAGCAAGTTCACTCGATAACATTTCGGAATTTGATCCGGTGATAAATACATCAACATCTATGGTGAAATCTTGTGACAAGGAGTTGACGCCCTTTTCCCATTCCTTTATTTGTTGAACTTCATCTATAAAGACATAAAGTCTACCTAAGATATTAAACTCTTCGTGATAGGCACGAACGACCTCACATAAATCTTGGTAAGTTTCGATGCGGTCGAAATCCGTAAACTCTTTGTTTATATATAAGGTATTTTTCGCTGGGACGTCTTCTTTGATGAGGTAATCGATGTATTGGCGAAGGACAAAACTCTTTCCCGCGCGACGCTGTCCAACAAGTACTTTGACTAATCGGGTATTTTTAAACTGCAAAAGCTGGTCCAAGTATTTTTTTCGGAGATAGCCTGTTTTTATTGGGTTATTCCAGAAATTGTACTTCGCAATAAGTGCAAAAAAGTCAGACATAACATAAAATATTGTCAAATATACCAAATATTCAGGTGAAAAGTATAAATAATCAATTTCTCTTCCAATATTTTCAAAAACAAAATGGTAATTTTGAACATGTCAAAAAAGGATTGGTTTGTAGATTGGTTTGATACCAGTTATTATCACGAGTTATATCAGAACAGGGATGAACAGGAAGCGGAGCGATTCATTCAAAATATCCTAACGCACCTGAATCTTCCTGCAAACTCCCGATTATTGGACCTTGCTTGTGGAAAAGGACGTCATGCAAAATTCTTAAGTGAATTCGATCACCAGGTGATGGGCGTTGACCTTTCTCCCAATAGCATTGAAAAGGCCAGCGAATACGCACATGAAAAATTACGCTTTCAGACACATGACATGCGAGAGGTGCTGGAAAACGAACAATTCGATGTCATCTTTAACCTATTCACTAGCTTCGGGTATTTCGATGATGAATCGGAGAACAAACGCATGTGTGATTCTATTTCAAAGATGTTACTTCCAGGCGGACGACTACTCATCGATTTTATGAATGCGAAAAAAGTCATTCAGAATTTGGTTTCCTCAGAAGAAAAAGTTTTGGAAGGATTGTATTTTGACATCAAACGAAACTACGACGGTAAGCACGTTTATAAGTACATTCAAGTAAACGACAACGGACATGTGAGTCAATACATGGAACGTGTTCAAGCTTTGGTTTTAGCAGATTTTCTCTCCTTATTGGAAACTAATTTTGAGATTATCGGTACCTTTGGGTCCTACGACTTGAATTTGTTTCATGAGGACACTTCGGATCGTTTAATCCTATTAGCGCAATTAAAATAATGAATATATCCCTCGTTTTTGTTGGACTTATAGCTTCCGTTATTTTAGGAGGAGTGGTGGTGACTTATTTGAATGCCACGAACAAAAGTCATTTCATTAAATTGGCACTTGCTTTTAGTGGTGGATTCCTTCTTGCTATTATCTTTCAGCACTTGATTCCGGACATCTATGCAGATGGACAAGCAAAAATGGGTGTTTTTATCCTCCTTGGATTTTTGGTTCAATTAATCTTGGAGTATTTTTCCGGTGGAATTGAACACGGACACGTACATGTACACAGGGGACAAGCGCTTCCATGGGTTTTGTTTATTTCTTTATCGGTACATTCCATCATTGAAGGAATTCCCTTGGGAAATGAATACATGGGCATTGTAAATACGCATGATCACGGACATGGATCTTTGTTTTGGGGAATTATTTTCCATCAAATCCCAGTGGCAATTGCCTTAATGACCTTGTTAATCAACACGAAATTAAGTCAAATCCAATCTTGGCTTGTCTTGATCTTATTCGCCATCATGACTCCTTTGGGCGTACTCCTTGGTTTTAACATGTCGCCTGCGCAACTTGGCTTGGATGTCCATGTGATTTTAGCCATTGTTGTCGGGATGTTCTTACACATTTCTACTACTATCATTTTCGAAACGACGGAAAACCATAAATTCAATTTGATGAAATTAATGAGTATCGTTGTTGGCTGTAGTTTAGCCATGCTCATGTATTAACGCTTGTAGGAAATACACGAATAAAAAAAGCCCTGACAAGTGATTCGTCAGGGCTTTTTTTATGTGTGAATAGTTATCTTAGAACGGAAGATCATCGTCTGCTTCAGCTGCCGTAATTGGACTGCTAGGAGTTGATGCTGGTGCATTCCCTAAAGACATCGCTGAAGGTCCGCCAGCTGGCATTCCTGACCCTTGTCCTGGACGCTCAATTCTCCACGCTTCAATCGTGTTGAAATATTTAATTTCACCTTGTGGACTCGTCCATTCACGTCCACGTAGGTTGAAAGAAACCTCCACTTGGTCATTTACGTTGTAGCCATCTAACATACTACATTTGTCCTGCGTTGCTTGAAACATAATATCTTGTGGATACATAGAAGTTGTATCTGTCACGACAAATTCTCTTTTTGCAAATTTCTCAGTGACTTGTTGCGTTGGTTGGATAACCTTAATGGTTCCGGTGAATTTAAACATTGGATTATAATTTAATTGTTAAATGCTAATAAAGTAAGCCAAGCTTCTTCTAGTTTGTTTTCCACTAAAAGTGCTTTTGCTTTTTGATGAAGTTGTTTTTCCAGTTCAACAGCGTCGTTTTCTAAAGATACAAATAATTCGCTTAATTCAATCAGCTTATACTCGTTTACATCTGTTTCATTTGGCAGATTTTCTACTCCTGCTAATTGTCCGAGGTCATTCCCACTTAAAACACGACTATTTCTGACATCCAATGGAAGGGTGTCAAATCCGATTCCGCAGGTAGTTATTGGTTTTTTTATTTCAAACATGGAATTCTTATCTGAACGACAATACCAATCGCCGCCCATGCGAGAGACCAAATCAATTTTATGTTGATCAATTAAACCTTTCTCATCGATTAGGTCTTCGCGCACATGCATGCGCAATACTTCACAAATGATTAAATTCCCAGCCCCGCCTTCATGTCCAAGTTCCTTTACTTCGTTCACACGGCACTCGAACTGAACAGGTGCCTCTGCCACGCGAAATGGTCTTATTGTTTCTGATGGAATAGGCGTAAGTCCGGATTTTTCGAATTCACTGATTTCCGGAGAATAAGGTGAACTTGCCAAACTCATCTGATGCACCATATCGAAATTTACCACATTGATCACCACTTCTGGCAATTCCTTCACATTTTTGTACGTGTCCTTCGTTTCATTTGTTCTTCCTGATCGCGCAGGAGAAAAAATTAAAATCGGTGGATTGGCACTAAAGACATTGAAAAAACTAAATGGTGCTAGATTTGCTTGTCCAGCAGCATTCATTGTTGAAGCAAAAGCAATTGGCCTTGGACCAATAGACCCAAGTAACAACTGATGTAGTCGCTGTACCGTAATTTCCTGTGGATTAAATGTCAACATAACTTCATCAAAAGTACTTTTTTCTTCCTTTTCTTTGAACGTAATTTTTCAGTAGTTATTCACAGATTTCATCCTTCTTTTTATACTTTTACGTAAGAATTCAACTATGCTCAAGTCACTTTTCACATTCTGTTTCATTTTATCTGCTTTCTTCGTTCAAGGGCAGAACAAAAAAGATATGCACGGCAAACGAACAGGTAAATGGGTATACAATGGGACAGACAAACCACAATCCGGTATTGCAAAAACAGGAAAAGTAGAGGAGGGTGTGTATGTTGATGGTAGAAAAGAAGGAATTTGGACTAAGTACCACAAGGATGGAAAAACGCCAAAACTGAAAGGAAATTACTCCAATAATCGTCCCGAAGGAGCATTCACGCGTTTTTATCCCAATGGCCACATCATGGAACAAGGAAGTTTTGGAAAAAATGGCTACAAAGGAAACCTTGTCCGCTATTTCGAAAATGGTTTCCCTTCCTACCAAGCTGTTTACAACAACGAGGGACAAGAAACGGGGAAGGTTCAGTATTTTCATGAAAACGGAAAAATCTCGCTTGAATATTCGATGAAAAATGGAACGCTAATTGGAAAAGTAAATCGGTATAATTCACAAGGAAATCTCATTGAATCCTTCGATGTAGCCGAATCTGGAACCATATTAAACGTGAAAAACTTTTCCACTCCACCAAAGTCAACTACTCAAGTGTCCAACAACTCAAAAGTAATTTATCCACCTGCGATTGCTCATCCTAGAATGAAGGGATTGAAATTTAGCACCAATGGATATAATAAAGTCTATAACGAAAACGACGAGATTTGGATGGAAGGTGAGTTTAAAAATGGTCAGTTATGGGATGGAAAAGTCTATGACTACGATTCTGATGGAATCCTTCAAAAGGTGAGAATCTTTAAGGTTGGACGCTATCATTCCGATGGACAGTTATAAGAGTCCATAGGAATTCTTAATTTTACACTCAAATAAAACACTATGAAAGCATACGTATTTCCTGGACAAGGTGCACAATTCACCGGAATGGGTAAAGATTTATATGAACATTCGGATTTGGCAAAATCGATGTTCCAAAAAGCCAATGAAATTCTTGGATTCGATATTCAAAAAATCATGTTCGAAGGCAGCGAAGAGGAGTTAAAGCAAACGAAAGTGACACAACCGGCTATTTTCTTGCATTCAACCATCTTGGCAGCTTGCCTTGATGATTCCTTTCAACCGGCTATGGTCGCTGGACACTCTTTAGGTGAGTTCTCCGCCTTGGTAGCGAATAAAACATTGAGTTTCGAAGATGGACTTCGTTTGGTTTCTCAACGTGCCTTAGCCATGCAAAAAGCATGTGAAATGCAACCGTCTACCATGGCAGCAATCTTAGGATTGGAAGATGATGTCGTAGAAAAGATCTGTTCGGAAATTGAAGGCGTGGTTGTTCCTGCGAATTACAATTGTCCTGGACAATTGGTAATTTCAGGCGCGATTCCTGCAGTCGAAGAAGCCTGTGCGAAATTAACAGCAGCAGGAGCGAAAAGAGCTTTGATGTTACCAGTAGGCGGAGCATTCCATTCACCATTGATGGAGCCTGCACGTGAGGAATTAGCCGCTGCAATCGAAGCGACGCATTTTTCTCAACCTTCTTGCCCGGTCTATCAAAATGTCAATGCACAAGCAGTTTCTGATCCATCAGAAATCAAGAAAAACTTGGTCTTACAATTGACAGGTGCAGTGAAATGGACACAAATCATGAACAATATGTTAGCGGATGGTTGCTCTGAAGTAGTGGAAGTTGGTCCAGGTAAAGTACTGCAAGGACTCTTCAAA
Organism: Chryseobacterium gleum; assembly: GCA_945860065.1. Taxonomy (GTDB): domain Bacteria; phylum Bacteroidota; class Bacteroidia; order Flavobacteriales_D; family Crocinitomicaceae; genus UBA952. The sequence continues at coordinate 17,826 of CAMAPI010000041.1, forward strand.
AAAGTAAACCGTGAATTAGCAACAAGTAGCGCAACAATCGTTGAATAATACCTTACAAAAATAGTCAAAGGCTCACAGCAATGTGGGCCTTTTTTTTGTCTTTTTATGGAATTTCATCGAAGCCTACATCTTTTAAGAAATCCAAAAACAAAAACGATGAAAAGTTGGTTCGCGGTGTGGATGCTGATTCTAGCAGGAAACACAATTGCTCAGTCTGTAACAGGTGACATTATCGGTAAAGTGATGAATTTCAACGATGATAAACCCTTGCCCAATGCGCGCGCAGTGGTGGAAGACCAGAATAAGAAGTATTATGCCTTGACCGATGCCGATGGGCGCTTCCGAATTTCAAGTGTTCCGGTAGGAAAATACACGATGTACATCGTGTATAAAATAGATTCACTCAAAGGAATTCCAGTGGATGTTCCCATTGAAGCGTATTGTAACCTTGGAACGATTTTGATGAACACAAACGCTGTCCAAACCATGAAAGCGGTTCCAGTTGGAAGTGGACGCATTCGCTTAATCTATGGTGAATTACCGGTGAAAGAACTGACGCAAAAGGACTTGATTCACAATCCGAATAAATTCGATATCAAGACACTCGCAACTTCGATGTCCTCCGAAATTAAAATGGACGATGATGGACAATTGATGTTTCGCGGAGCGAGAAAAGGAGACATGATATATGTATTGGATGGAATTAAATGCAACGAAGTGTATAATGTCCCAAGTTGTTCCATCGGAAGAATGATGGTCTATACAGGTGGACTTCCAGCAAAATACGGAGATACGCTAGGTGGAGCAATTGTGGTAGAAACAAAAAGTTACTTTGATTTGTACCGCGCGTACATGTCCAACCAAGAATAAAAGCAAAACGATGATGGAGAAGGCGGCAGAAATGTCGCCTTTTTTGTTGGGCTTATTTTTCTGTCAAAAACGGATAAACAATATCCCATAAAAA
>CAMAPI010000042.1 GCA_945860065.1 Chryseobacterium gleum
CGCCTGGATAGGGAAGATTGAGCATTTTCGCTGCTTTGTCAAAGGCTTCTCCCGCGGCATCATCAATGGTATTTCCGAGGACTTCCATCTGTAATGGACTGTCCACACGAACAATTTGCGTGTGTCCACCGGAAACGGTTAAACACAAAAACGGAAAACTCGGTTTCAATTCGCTGGCATCATCGATGAAATGCGCCAAAATATGAGCTTTCATGTGGTGAACGGGAATCAATGGCTTATTTGTTGCGAGTGCTAAGGCTTTGGCAAAGGATGTTCCGATAGTTAATGAACCGAGGAGTCCTGGACCTTGAGTAAACGCAATCGCATCGACGTCTTCAAGTCCAATACCAGCTTCCTTTAATGCAGCTGTAACAACTGGTACAATATTTTCTTGATGGGCCCTTGAAGCAAGTTCTGGAACAACACCGCCAAATTGCTCATGCACTGCCTGACCAGCGATAATATTGGATAAAATCTCATTTCCACGAAGAACCGCCGCTGAGGTATCGTCACAAGAAGATTCAATGCCAAGTATAATCGTGTCTTTCACTGCTAAAAGATTATTAAATTTGTAATGCTAATGGCAAAGGTACTTAAATTCTTGGGTCGCATATTCGGTATTACAGTGGAATGGCTTTTGCTGTCCGTGCTGCTCCTTGCCTTTATTGTTCGCTTCCCAAGTGTGCAATCTTATTTCGCTGGTCAAGCAAGCAATTATTTAGCTTCAGAACTTCATACAACGGTAAAAGTTGATCAGGTAGAAATTGTCTTTTTAAACAAAATTGCTTTAAAAGGATTGATGATCAAGGACTTGAAAAAAGACACCTTGATTTCTGTAGATGAGCTCCTAGTGACACTAGATGAATTGAAAATCTTCAAAAATGAATTTGTTCTGGATCAAATTTCATTGAAGAAAGGAAAGATCAATGTCCAACGGGATAAAAAAACCGGCGACTATAATTATGCTTTCCTTCAAGATTATTTCGGGAGTTCACAAAAGTCAACTTCCAAGTCTAAACCGATCAAACTAGACTTGAATCGCGTTTCACTGCGTGATTTTCACATCAAATACGATGACAATCGAAAATATACCATGCCATATGGGGTAGATTATGATCATTTGGAGTTAAAAAATGTGCAGCTGTTGGCCAGTCATTTTAAGATTCGCGGAAATGATGTCGCGTTTCAACTAGATCGGTTGAAATTTAAGGAGCGAGCGGGAATTCAGATCAATCAACTTTCGGCACATGTGTCCATTCTGGAAAAAGGTTTGCACTTGCGAAATTTCAAGGTGAAAACAGAACGAACGAACATTCACTTTCCAAAGTTTAATTTTGATTTCAAGGATTGGAGCGCCTTTAATTCCTTTGATGATGAGGTGATTTTCGATGCCTTTCTAGCGCCTAGCACCATCAATTTGGCCGACATCAGTTATTTCGCTCCGGATTTAAAAGGGATGAGTGATCGAATTGCGCTTTCAGGGAGTGTTTCTGAGCGACTTCGAAACCTGACATTGACAGATTTACACCTCCGATTTGGACGCAGTTCATATGTGAAAGGAAATCTTGTTCTTCCCGATTTTCGCTTGGGTGATAAAGGGAAACTCAATGAATTTGTGCGTTCCGCCTATATTTCTGTTCAGGATTTAGCGCGTTTAAAGATGCCGCAAGGAGTTTCTCCGATTGATTTAGGTTCCACTGTTAACTTATTGGATTTTGCCAAAATCCTTAACCTTCAAATCAATGGAAACTTATCTACTATTCAACTTCAGCTGAAGGAAGCGGAAACAGCCATCGGAAAAGTTGGATTGAAAAGTCCAATGCGTTTGGAATTTAAATCGGATGGCGTGGCCTTGAGTCCTGTTCAAGTTGATTCAACGTTTATCCAAATCCAATCCTTAGATCTCGCCAAATTAACCGATGTCTCTGATTTTGGACTCGCAAATGGCTTCGTGCGTTTTGATGGATTCTTTGCCAGTGACGGAGACTATGAGTTGAAGAAGATGTCGGCGGAGTTAAGCCGTTTGGACTATCTCGGCTATGCGTATACGAATATCCAATTGACAGATGGACAAATTGTCGATGAACAATTTAAATCCACCTTGCAAATTAAAGATCCAAATTTAGACTTGGATTATTCCGGTACGATTTCGCTAAACGATATCCCGCATTACAAAGTAGAATTAGCGATTCATTCAAGTGACCTGAAAAACTTAAACCTGACGGACGCGGAAGAATCTCACTTGATTACCACGATGAATGCAACAATCAACGGGACGAGTTTTGACGAGTTAACAGGATTGTTAAATGCGAGTAAGCTTTCCTATGAAGAAGCGGGAAATAAAATGGAGTTAAATCATTCGAACCTCATTTTTGATCGTCAAAACAATACGGATTTCATCAACTTGCAAAGTGGATTATTGGGTGCCCGAATTCAAGGAAAGATAGATTACAAAACAGTGGTGGATGATTTCCTTCAAAGTCTTTCGATGGTTTTTCCATCGCTTGCTATGACGAAAAACCTGAAGAAAGTCCAGGGCACACGTAGTGATTTCACGTATCAGTTTCAAGTCAATGAAATCAATGATCTCTTAACAATTTTTGTCCCGGGATTGAAAATATCTAGCGGGACGTTACTGAGCGGTTCTTTTAAATCGATGGAAGACCTTCTTGTTGCTAAATTGACGAGCAAGGAAATATCCTTTGAGGACATTTCGATGAAGTCCATTGCAATGAACCAAGAAATTACCTCCAAAGGCATAAATGGTAATTTATCGATATCGAAATTTGTATACGATGATTCTATTGCATTTGATGAAGTAGAATATGTAAATACAGGTAAAAATGGTGTTTTAGAATCTTTATTGTCGTGGGACAAACAGTCCAACGATTATTCCTCCATTAAATGGACAACAAATATTCTGGATGACAATCAAATGAATTTCTTACTCCAACCCTCCTTTTTCTCCATCAATGGCTTCAAATGGGAAATTGAAAATCAATCAGATATTACCCTTGCCAATAACAACCTGAGTATTGATGAGTTTAAATTATCTCGGGGTAATCAGCTGATAAAAATGGCTGGATGTCTGACGAAAAATGACCAGGATAAATTACATTTTCAGGTGAGTCAATTAAAATTAGACGAGTTGAGTCACATGTTTGGAACAGAACAGCAATTTGCAGGCTCTTTTTCCGGTTGGGGAGATATTTCTAACCCATTCGCCAATTTTAATTTTAGTTGTGATGCACGGGTGGAAAACTTATTCATTGACGGAGAAGAAGTTGGCACAGTATCGGTTCTAACAGATTGGAACGACAAACGCGAAAGTATTTTCATGCAAGGCGAATTGAAATACCGAGGTCTTCGCACCTTTGATTTCAATGGATTGTATGCGGTCAAGAAAAATGAATTGGATCTTAAATTGAAATTTGACCAAACGGACATCAAATTCGCAAATGCCTTCCTCGATCCAGAAGTGGTGAAAGACATTCAAGGGAAAATCAATGGAAACATTCAAGTAAAAGGAAGTCCAGATAAACCCGAATTAAGCGGAAAATTACGTTTATTGAACGGTGGCGCTCAAGTGGCGCTTCTTGGCGTAAAATACCGAACGGAAGGAATCATTGATGTCAAAGAAGAATCCTTTGAAATCACCAATATTCCGTTATACGACGAGGCAGGAAACGTTTCCTACATCATCGGAACTATCAACCACAGCAATTTTAGTGATTGGAACTTCGATTTGCAATTCAACATGGAAGATGACATTCGGAAAATAAACCCGTTGACGAAGAGAAATGCTGAGATTGAACAATTCATGGTATTAAATACGAAATACAAAGAAGGAGACATATACTATGGTAAGGCCTTTGCTCGTGGAACGGTGAATATTTCCGGTACGGAAAGTGACTTAGATGTATTTGTGGATTTAGAGACAAAGAAAAATACCGAAATCGTCTTCCCAATGTATGGTGCCTCGGAAATCGAACAAGAAGAAGACTTCATTCATTTCATCAACAAATCTCAACTTCAACAACAGATAAAGCAGCGTATAGATTTCACGGGAATAAATTTGGATTTGAATTTCAAAATCACCCAAGATGCTCAAATGAAGTTGATTTTTAACGAGCAAATCGATGATGAGATTATCGCGCGAGGAGATGGAGAAATGAACATCAAATTGGATCAATTAGATCAATTGACCATGACGGGAAAATATAGCATTGCTTCAGGAAGTAAATACAACTTTGCTATGGGATCCATCAAACAATTGTTTATGATTGAAAGTGGCTCTGTTATAGAATGGACCGGTGATCCGTATGATGCATTGATTGATGTCAATACGGTGGCAACGAAAAAAGCATCCATCTTGGAATTAAGTCCAGAACTTGCGGATAAGTCATTGGTGAATCAAGACATATATTGCTACCTGCGTTTAACAGACAAATTGCTTTCTCCTCAAATCTCTTTTGATATTAAGGCTCCGCGAGCTCCAGAGACTGGAAGAGCACTGATCGATCGAGTACTTGCCGATTCAGATGAGAAAAATCGTCAGTTTTTCTCTTTGCTGTTGGTGAGTAAATTCCAGCCCTTAAAGGGAAATATTTCAGCGGGTGGGTCAGCGGCTCTAGACTTAATCGAATCACAAATTAATGCAGCATTGAGCAACCTCTCCGAAAATTATAAATTGAATTTGGATGTAGGTTCTGACGTTACGCAGGGAGAAACGAGTGTCGCCATCGGAATGAATAAAGGAATTTTGAATGATCGCTTGGTCATTTCCGGAAGTTTTGGTGTGGAAAACCGAGCCTCTATTAGTGACGCAAGCGGGGCTAAAAGTGTTCAGAATTCAGTAATTGGTGATGTTTCCGTGGAATATAAGATTAAAGATAATTTCCGTGTTCGAGCATTCAACCAATCAAACAATGCCACAGTTAAACAAAATTCAGGTCCATTCACACAAGGTGTAGGAATCTCATACCGCGAAGAATTTAATCATTGGAGTGAATTGCAATTCATTCAGAAGGCAGCTTACCTACTAAATGGAAAAAAAGAAGGTGAAAAACCCATGGATAAAAGAAAAAGACAATCCGTTACGGTTCCGAATAATGAAATGACAACTCCGGAATCCGTGGAGAAAATAAATAAGAAAATATGAAAAAAGTACTCGTAGCAAATCGTGGTGAAATCGCCAGAAGGGTTCTAAGAACCTTGAAGAAAATGAATATTCAAAGTGTTGCTATTTATTCCGATGCCGACGTAAATGCGCCACATGTCATGGAGGCGGATGAAGCCGTTTACGTCGGAAAAAGTCCTTCAGCTGAAAGTTATTTGCAACAAGATCTAATTCTTAAAATCTGCAAGGACCTCGGTGTAGATGGCATTCATCCAGGCTATGGTTTCCTTTCAGAAAATGCCGGTTTCGCACGAAAAGTGAAGGACGCTGGAATGAAATTAATTGGTCCGTCTCCTGAATCGATGGAATTAATGGGTGATAAGTTAAGCGCGAAACAAGCCGTGAAAGAGTACAACGTTCCTTTGGTTCCGGGAGTGGATGAAGCCATTTCCGATATTCCAGCTGCCAAACGAATCGCTATGGAAGTTGGCTATCCAATCCTCATCAAAGCTTCCGCTGGTGGAGGTGGAAAAGGAATGCGACTTGTCTACGAAGAAAGTGAATTCGAAGAACAAATGATCTTGGCACAAAATGAAGCGCGTTCATCTTTTGGTGACGATGCGGTATTCATTGAGAAATTTGTGAATCAACCACGTCACATTGAAATCCAAGTTTTTGCTGATCAACATGGCAATGCGGTGCATCTTTTTGAACGTGAATGTTCTGTTCAACGTCGCCATCAAAAAGTGATTGAAGAGGCTCCAAGTGCGGTTTTGACCCCTGAAATCCGTGAGAAAATGGGTGCGGCGGCAGTGCAAGTATGTAAAGCGTGTAATTATGAAGGAGCAGGAACAGTTGAGTTCTTAATCGATGCAAACTTAGATTTTTATTTCCTTGAAATGAATACGCGTTTGCAAGTGGAACATCCCGTTACCGAAGAAATTACCGGGCTCGATTTAGTTGAATGGCAAATTCGTGTTGCTCGCGGCGAACGATTGCCAAAACTTCAGGATGAGTTAGCCATTAACGGACACGCAGTGGAAATTCGTGTCTACGCAGAAGATAGTTTAAATGGATTTACGCCGGACATCGGAACATTGAACCGCTACCGTATTCCAACAGGAAAAAGTGTGCGCGTAGATGATGCCTTTGAAGAAGGAATGGAAATTCCTATTTACTATGATCCAATGATTGCGAAATTGGTGGTTTGGGGTAAAACACGAACGGAGGCCATCGACCGAGCAATTAAAGCCATCGATGATTACCAAATCTCTGGTGTCAAAACAACGCTTGATTTCGGCAAATTCGTTTTGAAGCACGAAGCGTTCCGCAGTGGAAAATTCGATACGAATTTTGTGAAAGAACACTTCTCATCCCCCGAATTAATGAAAGATGCGATGGAGGAAGAAAGCGTTGCGCTGCAACATGCGATCGATTCCATATGGGACCATGTGAACGAATTTAAAAACAAAGCATACGCCTCTAGAGAAATTTCTTCTTCATGGAAAAATCGCATGGAGTAAAATAATTATAATTTTCAAATCCAAATCCGAGAAAAAACGTACTTTTACCACGCAAAATTTCAACAATGAATTTACACGAATATCAAGGAAAATCTATCTTAAAATCTTACGGCGTGGCCGTTCAAGAAGGGATAGTAGTCGATAAAGTAGAAGATGCTGTAGCAGCCGCTAAAAAATTATCGGAAGAAACGGGTACAAGTTGGTTTGTTGTGAAAGCACAAATCCATGCAGGTGGACGTGGGAAAGGAACAGTGGAAGAAACTGGTTCTCATGGTGTTGTCATCGCGAAAGGACTTGACCAAGTGGAAGAAAAAGTTGCTGGTATCCTTGGTGGACACCTTACAACACTTCAAACAAATGGAATAGGTAAAAAAGTAAATAAAGTGTTAATCGCACAAGACGTTTACTATCCAGGAGCTTCTGAGCCAGAGGAATTCTATATGTCCGTTTTGCTTGACCGTGAAAAAGGAAGAAACGTCATCATCTATTCTACGGAAGGTGGAATGGATATTGAGCACGTTGCTGAACATACTCCAGAAAAATTACACAAAGAATTCGTTGATCCACGTGTTGGACTTCAAGGATTCCAAGTGCGTAAAATCGCTTTCAACCTTGGATTATCAGGTGAAGCGTTCAAACAAATGTGCAAATTCGTTCCTTGCTTATACAATGCATACGTGGGAATCGATGCATCGATGTTTGAAATCAATCCATTATTCAAAACATCTGATGATAAAATCATCGCAGTTGATGCGAAAGTTACGATGGATGGAAACGGATTATTCCGTCACCCAGAATACGCAGTGATGCGCGACAAAACGGAAGAAGATCCAACAGAAGTAGAAGCTGATGAGGCTGGATTGAATTTCGTGAAATTAGATGGTAACGTTGGATGTATGGTAAATGGTGCTGGACTTGCAATGGCAACGATGGACATCATCAAACTTTCAGGTGGTAATCCAGCGAATTTCTTGGACGTAGGAGGAACAGCTAACGCAGAACGCGTAGAGAAAGCATTCCACATCATCTTGAAGGATTCAAATGTGAAAGCAATCCTTATCAACATCTTTGGTGGCATCGTTCGTTGTGATCGTGTAGCTCAAGGTATCGTTGATGCGTACAAAAACATTGGTGAGATTCCAGTTCCAATCATTGTTCGTTTACAAGGAACAAACGCTGTTGAAGCGAAACGATTAATCGACGAATCAGGACTGAATGTCCACTCAGCTGTGCAACTACAAGAAGCCGCTGACTTGGTCAAAGAAGTTTTAGCATAATCATTGAAAGCCATCTGCGGATGGCTTTTTTATTTCATCTACTTTTTATCCTATGGCTTTCCCATCTATTTACATCCGCTTCGCTGCACCCGATGGCGTTTATTCGTATTTGGTGAAGTACAAAGAGCTGGGTTACGTGAATAAATTTCAGGTGACGGGTAGTGTGGTGGTGATTAGGTGATAATGCCGCAGCAGTGCAACTGCAGCGTAACGGTACTGCTGGATTGCAAATCCAGCAATGCGGTGTTACAAATCCAGCAATGCGTGGTTCTAACGATTCATCGCCTCGATCAGTCCATTTCCGCATTGAAAATGTCCTTTTGGACAGGCTTTGTGTCCGTGTAGTCCGCATGGACGACAGGCTAAATCTTTCACCTCGATAACCGTCGAGTCATCTGACAAAGGACCAAAGCCGAATTCAGGAGTCGTAGAGCAAAAGAAGGCGCTTACCGGTGCATTTCCAGCGGATGCGATGTGCAATGGACCAGAATCGTTGACGAAATTCCGTTTGGCATCCTTCATCAATGCAGCAGATTGCATGAGGCTTAGTTTTCCGGCTAAATTATGCACGTTGTTGCGTTGACTGAATACTTTGATGTCTTCGCATAATTCGTGGTCTGCAGGACCTCCTAATAAGTAAAATTGAATTCCTTCCTCATCGAATTTTTCCATGACGTATTGCCAAATAGCGGGCGGAGCTTGTTTTGTAAACCAAACAGATGCCGGCGCTAAACAATAGTAGGGTTCATTTTTCCATTGCGAAACGAAATCTAGGTCCGATGTACGTGGATATAACTGTGGTCTGCGTTGTTGGATGTCCGTGATGTCTGTAATCAAAGAGATGTTTCGATCGACTTCGTGTTGTCCGTTAGTGATTGAGTGCTTAAATCGTTTGGAATAGAAGAACGAAAATGGATTTTTTGAAAAACCCCTTGTTTCCTTAGCTCCAGAAAGAACCGTGATGAGTCCAGATGAAGCGAAACGATGAAGGTTCAGCACGAGATCGTATTTTTCCTCTCTGATTTCTTGAATTAATTCGATTAGTGATTTTCTCTTATTCGACTTGTCAAAGATGAGCACGCGTCGTAATTTGGGGTGCTCATTGAGCAATGCTTCATTTCCTTTTTTTAATAGGAAGTCAATTTGTGCATAAGGTAAAGTCGCCGACAGGGATTCAATCAGTGGCGTTGCCAAAATGACATCACCAAGAAACGCTGTTTGAATGATTAATATTTTCTTTGTCCCCATTACCTGATTAACGTCACATAACCTCTTTTCACAATCAACTCATCTGTTTGTGTCGTAATTTCAATGCGATACAAAAAGACATCATTACTTGCGTCTAGTCCTGAACTGGAAATTTTTCCGTCCCAACCCATGCTTGGATCCGAAGTTTCAAAGACGATTTGTCCCCAGCGATCAATGATGCTAAACGTATAGTTTTTTGGATCCGCATTGGAAACCACAGGATAGAAAATTGGATTTAATCCATCCGGAGTGAAAGCGTTTGGTACAAATACTAATGGATCGTAAGGAATGCAGACATCAATGGAACGACTCGTTTCACTAAAGTTATAGGAATTCAGTCCTTCAACCGCTTCAATTCGGTAACAGACTTCTCCGTTATTTCGCAAGCCAGAAACATCATCCGTTAAACTTGTAACGTTATTTGGGACAATCGCCATTGGCGTATTTTCGAAAGTTCCATACGCATTTCGATACACATGGTATTCCATCACAGCTCCATCGAAGAGTTCGTACGCATTCCATTCAATCGTGTTAATCATGTTGTATTGATCAGCTGTTCCAGTGGCAAAAATGGTTTTATTGGTGTTCGCATACGCGCCTGGATTCCCGCAACTGTCCACGTACATGCTTCGGTATTCCCAAGCTTGTAAACTTAGTTCCACATCTTCATCTGTGAACTGAGCGACGTTCCCAACAACTGGTGCTCGACCAATTTCCACAAAATTCCCAAGTGTATCCTTGCGTTCAAAGATGATTTCTGTAATTCCTACGGAGGCATCAACATAATCGTACAATTCAATGAACTCCCCATTGACAGTAGCCAATTTAAAATAATGATACGCAGGAGCGGTTGGACTTGGCATCAAGAAACACAGGGGATTCGAGAAGGCAACTTTTCCGTTGCTCAAATTCGCTTTGATGAAAATACAGTAGGATTGTCCACGTGTCAATTGAGCCAAGAAATTCAGATTTGTTGTGCTGCCTAACGGTGTCCATTGGTTGTTGTTCTTCGACCAAATTTCATAGTTCGTTACCGAAGTTCCACCATACAGACTCCAGGATAAACTCGCTTGCTCTTCACACATATTGATGCTGTAACTGGCAAGAATAGAGGTGTGTACCAGCGCTTTTGCGGAAGTTTGAAAGGTTGGTGGATTCGCTGAAGTGAAGCATGAATCGAATGCGGCAACTGAGTAGGAGAACGGACCAGGGGAATTCACGAGGTACGAATAATTCGTTGTTCCTATTCCGTAAACGGTATCTAATTCATACAGAAATCCATTAGCATCGAAAGTATAAATAACGTAACCGTAGGTATCATCTTGCGCATTTTGATTCCATTGGATGTTCATCAGGTAGGTCGTTGTGTCGTATCCAACAGAATAGATCACTGGCATGTCCGGAGTGAACATGTCGGTTAAATTATCACCTGGACGGTTCGAATTGAAATTACACGTTGTCGTTGCCAAATTCACACGGTATCGAATGAATTCGTCACACAAATCAATCGTATCGATGTAGCTCGTTTGATTGTAAGGAACGCTATCCAAAAAGTTAAAGAAGTTTGTTGGATATTCTCGGTAAATGTAAAAGTACTCGTTGTAAGTCGGAAGTGGTATCGCACGTGGTTTGTTCCAGTTAAGGACAGCGGTACCGTTGTTCGGATTGACGAGCGTTAAGAAAATATTGGAAACCGTATCACTGTATTTAAGCGTTCCACCATTGCAACCTGACTGAACAGCTAGATAGAATTCGTGGTATGTATAGATTGCTGGAACAATGAAACTGTTTGCGTTTATGTCGGTTTCGGTTCCGATTAATCCATTTTGAATCGAATAGATTTGATAGGATACAAATGCGTTGTTATTATTGGTCACTGGATTCCAGAAAATGGTCAAGTCATTGGTGTTGGCCGTTTGAATGCAATTGATTTCTGGTGCAGCAATGATTCCAGGATTGAGGACATGAATGGTAATAGACGCATAAGATACTTGAGGAACTTGACAATAATTATCTTGTACGCGGAAAACATACGTATACGTCATTTGACTCATCGTATTTCCTTGCGCATCGGAGATGTGATCGCAGGTCGTTTGCCAATTGAAATTGGTACTGATGGATCCAGTTCCACTCAAAGGAAATCCAGTAGTTAAATTCGCACATGGTGCAATGCTGCATCCTGTACTCGAAGTAAAATTTGTTCCGTACATGGGGCCAGATCCAGTCATGGTTAATGTTTGCGGACTTCCATCCTGCAGCAGGTCAGCATCACTGGCATTCAAGTTGAAAGAAACTAAATCTCCCGCATTCACGGTGAGATCGAAGGAGTTCCCGGGGAATGGTGGGGTAATCACGGGTGGATTATTTCCACCGGAACAGGGCATCACCATCAATTGCATTTCGCGTTCAACTTCTGAAATCAAGATTCCTTGGCGGTATGATTTCACCAAAACCTTTACCACGTAATTCCCAATGTTCACGCAGATAAACGTTAATTCACCAGAAATCGGGTCTAGACTCGCTGGAATATTTCCTGGATTTAAACTTTGGTTTGGCGTAGGATTAGTCGCACTAAATCCAAGTTCAAAGGGAACCGGAATGGGATCTATTGGTGGATTGTAACTAGCTCCTTGAATGTTATTGTAAGGAATTCCGAAGGAAAAAACCAAGGAATCTAAGTTTGGATCGATGGCATTTCCGTTGAAGGTGTATGGCGTTCCAGCACAACTCACAAAGTGTGGATCTTGAAAAAACACAGGTGAATCGTCCGGTGTATCTAAGTGATAAATTTTCGCAGCCAAGGTGATTCCATAGTTCGCTGGATTCATCAAATTGGAAACCGTGTTGCTTCGAGAAAAGTTTTCGTAGGTGAAGATCCAGCCATTTGCCGGCGGGACACCTGTTAAGGAAACAGCTGCACTTTGGTACAGTACTTTTTCAACAGCTCCTAGACCGTTTCCGCCATTACTTCCAGTTCCACAAAGTAGAGGTCCAGGTGAGCCAGTTACAGGCGAACAAGTAGGGGAGATGTCTTGACGAGAAACGAAATTTACAGTGATGGAGGATAAGCTTGGATTGTTCCAAACTTTTAGTTGTTCAGAAACTGGATTTACATCAGCTCCATTGCAATCACGGTAAAAGATTAATTCAAATTGATAATTTGTTCCACCTAGGAATTTATAGCTGATTTCACCTCCCATGACATGAGATGCAAAAGCATTTTGCAAAAGCAATAAAAAGGAAAGCAGAAAAGCAACTTTAAACATCAGTAAAATAACGGGAAAAGACCCGTTTTAGTATAACGAAAGTTAACTGAATAAGTTGCTAACCAACGCTAATTATTGACAAACTTTTCCAATCCAAGTGTTTACAAGCCATTTCGCGGATTTCTTCCGCTGTAATTTCTTGTACTTTTTGGATGTATTTGTTGTAAAATGAGATGTCCATGCCGTGTAATTCTACTCCAGAGAATAAATCCAACATTGCGTAAGGCCCATCGGCTGCTTTAAGCAACTGTCCGAGCAAGTAACTTTTAACCAATTCCAATTCTTCAGTTGGAACCAGTTCCTTTTGTAGTCGCTCGAGTTCATTTTTGACTTCTTGAATGGTTGCTTCGCGCACTTCTTTGGCAACTTCCGTCGCAATCATGAAATACCCGAAATGCGTGTTTTCCATCATATAGGACCCAATTCCGTAGGTATAGCCTTTGTCCTCGCGGATGTTACTCATCAATCGACTACCGAAATAATCTCCAAGGATGGTATTCAAAACGGAAAAGGAAATAAAATCCGGGTGGGTTTTGTTGAACATGATTTTCCCAATGCGAATCGCTGTTTGTAATGCGTCCGATTTTTCTTGATGTTCAATGTGCGCTTTCCCGCTGAAAGAACAGTTCTCTGTTTTGAAGGCTTTCCCAGCGAAATCAGCACAGGTCGTTTTGATGTCCAGCATCACTTCCTTCGAAAGATCTCCTACTAAAAAGACTTTCGACAAGCCTTTCAAATAGTGTTTTTGATGGAATTCGATGAGGTCCGCTCGCTTTACCTTTGCATAATCTCCTTGAGAAATCACCTGTGAATAGGGCGTTTCTTCAAAAAGGACTTGCTGTATTTTTCGTTGAGCTAGTACATTCACTTTTTGAAGTTGCACCTTTAATTTTTCTTGTCGTGCATTGCAGATTTCTTGTATTTCCTTTTCCGGGAAAATCACCGATGTAAAGGCTTCGTGAAAAATATCAAATGCTTGTTTCAAGTAGCTGTTTAAGGCGTACAGTGTGACAACTGATTGTTCTTGTGACACGCTGACATCGTAAAACGCACCAACTGCATCGAAGGCGTGTTGAAGTTGAATCGCTGATTTGTTCTTCGTGCCAGAAATTAAAAGTCCGGCAGTTAACGAGGCCAAAATGGGTGTCTCAATCGTTGTTCCCGCATTGAAATGCAATTCAATTTTGGACGTTTCATTAGCAATGTTATTTTTCCAATACATAGGAATTCCAGCATGGATTTCATACATCTCAGGAACAGAGAAATCGATGGAATTTATTGGAGTGAGTGTAGGGGCAACTTGACGATTAAGCATTTTTTTTCTTTTTAACTTTCAATAAAACTCCATTTTTCTTGATGAACAACTGTTTTGCAAATGTCCGTAGATCTTCAGCTTTTATGGACTGATAGATTTCTTGTTCTTCGTTAATTCCATTGGCATCGCCTAACAATTCAAAGAAGGATAAATTCATCGCTCGGTTCAATAATCCTTGATCTTGGAAAGCGCGTGCCGTTCGAAGTTTGATTTTAATTTGTTCGAGTTCTTTTTTGGAAATCAAGGTCTCGGTGTAATGTGCAATGATTTTCCAGATTTCTTTGTCTAGGTCCTCAAACGATTTTCCTTCGTTGAGCTTTCCGGTGATCATAAATAATCCTTCATCGATGGACCCCGTAATGTAGGCATTGATTTCGGAGACCAATTTTTGTTTTTTGATGAGGTCGACATACATTTTAGAAACTTTCTCACGTCCCATGATGTCACTTAATAAGTCCGCGAAGTAATAACCTGGATGCTTGCGTTCGGGCATTTTGAAGGCATAATAAAATGCATCCGCAGGAACAATTCGCACAATGGTTTTGGATTTAAAACGATCCTGTGCTGGTTCCAATGGAAGAATGCGGGCGGATTTCTTCGCTTTCGGTATGGACCCGAAAAAATGATCAACGCGTTCTTTTACGTACTCCAATTCAAAGTTTCCAATGACACAAAGTATGCAATTCGAGGGATGATAGTGCTTTTTGAAAAACGCTTTCACGTCGCTCATTTTCGCATCCTCAATGTGCTTTATTTCTTTACCAATCGTCGCCCATTTGTAGGGATGTTTGGTATACGCTAACTGGCGAATTTCCATCCATACATCGCCATACGGTTGATTCAAATAACGTTGTTTAAATTCTTCAATCACGACGTTTCGTTGAACTTCCAAACTTTTATCGGTGAATGCAAGGGACAGCATTCGGTCACTTTCTAACCAAAGAGCGGTGTCGAGGTTGTGTGCCGGCAGGACATCGTAATAATTCGTGATATCGTTGCTCGTAAACGCATTGCTTTCTCCACCTGCTGCTTGAAGTGGTCCATCGAAATCGGGGATGTTTACCGATCCACCAAACATCAAATGCTCGAATAAATGGGCGAATCCTGTTTTTTCTTCGCTTTCATCACGTGCGCCAACATCGTATAATAAATTGACCACAGCCATTGGGGTGGAAGCTTCTTTGTGGAAAAGTACCGTTAGGCCATTTTCCAGTTTAAATCGTTCAAAATGAATCATAAATAGTTCTTTTGTTCGTTCAGTACGTGATGAAATTCAGTCATTATTTCTTGAACTATTTCTTCCGCAGGAATGATTTTTTCAATGAGTCCGGCTATTTGACCAATTTCCAATTCGCCTTCTATCAAATCCCCTTCGAACATGCCTTTTTTCGCACGTCCACGTCCGAGAATTTCGCTTAATTTTTCTTTATCTGCTCCGTCTTGATAGGCGGATTGTAGTTTTGTGTAAAATTCATTTTTCAATAAACGAACCGGTGTCAGTTCCTTTAATGTCAACATCGTGTCACCTTCTTCACTAGCGATGATGTATTGTTTAAAGTTCTCATGAGCGCTACTTTCTGTAGACGTCACGAAGCGACTTCCTACTTGAACGGCGTCTGCGCCAAGGTTCATCGCAGCGAGCATTCCTCGACCCGTGCCAATTCCACCTGCAGCGATTAACGGAATGTCAATGGCTGCTTTCACCATTGGAATTAAACAAAACGTGGTCGTTTCATCGCGTCCGTTGTGTCCACCTGCTTCGAATCCTTCTGCCACAATCGCATCAACACCGGCATCTTGCGCTTTCAGTGCAAATTTCACACTGGAAACGACATGCACCACTTTGATTCCATGTTCCTGTAGGTGCTTCGTCCATGTTTTTGGATTTCCAGCCGAAGAAAAAACAATCGGAACTTGGTGTTTGATGATGGTTTGAATGTGCTTGTCGATATCCGGATACAGCATCGGGACATTCACGGCGAAGGGTTTGTTTGTGGCCTGTTTACATTTGATGATTTGTTCTTCCAAAATCTCGGGATACATCGATCCGGAACCAATAATTCCGAGTCCACCAGCATTTGAAACGGCAGCGGCTAATTCCCATCCGGAACACCAAATCATTCCAGCTTGAATCAATGGGTATTGAATATCAAATAGTTGACAAATACGGTTGTGAGATTCTGACATATTTCGTGTTTGAAGGACGAATTTAAGGATTTCTCAAGGGATTCTCACACCCTAATTTCAATCTGACATGAAATGATTAAATTAGCGTGAAATTAGTCGTTTTGAAATTACGTTACTTCTTTGTGTTATTCTTGTTCGCATCACTTTCTCAAGTGTCCGCGCAGGATTCACATGAGGATACGCCTCATAACGAAATTCAATTCATTGAAAACAAGGGACAGTGGCCTTCTGTGGTACAGTTTCAGTCCTCTGTTTCTGGCGGAAAATTGTGGATAGGGGACAGTTCCATCTTGTTTCAACTGCAGGATTTATCGGATTTACACAAAGCACATTACGACTTAAAAAACGTGGAAAATCCAAGTCTGAAATCCTCGCTTATACAGCAGAAGTTTCTTGGTTCCAAGATTGATAAAGTTCGTTCAGCAGAAGGACGTTCAGCACATTATTACAATTATTTTCTTGGGAATGATTCCACGAAATGGACACATGATGTACACACCTACGCGAAGGTGGAATACCAGCATTTTTACGCGAACATTCATTTGCTTTGGGAAAGCGAGAAAAATGCCTTGAAGTATTCATTCTTTGTCGAACCAGGTGCAAATCCAAACGAAATTCGTTGGAGGTATTCCGGTGAATTCACTTCCGTTCGCATTCGCGATGGACGATTGATTTTGAAAACAGCGATTGGGGAAATTATGGAACAGCGTCCAATTGCCTACCAACTCATTGATGGAAAAAAAATCCCCGTTTCATGTTCGTTTCAAGAACAAGACGGAATTTACAGTTATGAATTAGGAAAGTACGATGATGAATTTCCTATTGTCATTGATCCGGTACTCGTATTTGCGACGTATAATGGATCCGTGTCCGATAATTTTGGAATGACAGCAACTTACGGAAATGATGGTTCCGCCTATTCAGCTGGAATGGTTTACGGGAATAATTTCCCAATTCCAAACGCCAATTCATTTGATATTTCTCCGAATTTCACTTCCATTGCTGGATCTTACGGAATTACCGATGTGTTTGTCACGAAGTATAATTCATCTGGAACCAATATGCTGTGGTCGGCCTTTTTAGGTGGGGGAGACATGAGTCAAGGTACAGAAACCGCCCACAGTTTAATCTGTGATTCCTTGAATAACATTTATGTTTTTGGTGCAACTTCCAGCACGAATTTCCCAACAACGGCGGGAGCGTTTCAGGCAACACATGGTGGAGGATCCTTTGGCGCAAATTTCTTGTACAATGGTGTTTATTTTTCCAATCAAGGAACCGACATTTACATTTCAAAAATAGCTTCGAACGGACAGAATTTATTGGCGTCAACCTATGTTGGTGGTTCAGATAATGACGGTGTGAATTATCGATCAACAGCTTTACCGTACAATTCCGTGTCAGCGTATGATTCCTTAACGACCAATTACGGGGATCAATTCCGTGGGGAAATCATGTTGGATTCTTTGAATAATGTGTACATAGCAAGTTGCACGCGCTCGACTAATTTCCCAACCTTGAATGCCTTTCAATCCGTCAAGTCCGCTGGACAAGATGGAGTCATTTTTAAATTGAATGCATCGTTCTCCAGTTTGCAGTTTTCCTCTTTTTACGGTGGAAACAATTCCGATGCTTGTTATTCGGTGAAGTTGGATACACTTGGAGCGATTGTATTTGCTGGAGGAACCTGTTCGAACAATTTATCGGGAACAAGCGGAGCGTATCAAAGTTCCTTTCAAGGCGGAAAAACGGATGGATTTGTAGTGAAATTGGTTCCGTCGGGAACGAGCATTCAAAAAGCGAGTTACGTGGGTGCGTCTAATTACGACCAAGTATTCTTTGTGGAAATTGATCGCTTGAACCAAATTTTCTTGTTGGGTCAGTCCGTTGGAGGAACGTTCCCAGTCAACAATGCGCCTTATTCCAATCCTGGAAGTAGTCAGTTTATCTTGAAGCTCAATCCAAACTTAACGACCAACCTAGCATCTACCGTTATTGGAAATGGAAGTCCGTCTATCAATATTTCACCAGCCGCTTTTCTAGTAGATATTTGTGGAAATATGTACGTTTCCGGATGGGGTGCGAATATTTTGCAATCTGTCCCGATTAGTGGCATGCCGATTTCACCAAATGCCTTTCAATCGACGACCACAGGCTTTGATTTTTATCTGATGGTTGTCCAAAATGACTTTACCGGATTACTTTATGGTTCGTACATCGGTGGTTCTTTGGCGCAAGAGCACGTTGATGGCGGAACATCTCGTTTTGATAAAAACGGTGTCGTTTATCAGTCCGTTTGCGGTGGATGCGGCGCGAATAGTGATTTCCCAACCTCACCTGGAGCTTGGTCTTCTTCGAATAATTCATCGAATTGCAACAATTTGGTTTTTAAGTTCGATTTTCAGTTAATTCCTTCCGCTTCTTTTACCACAAATAATGTTGCAGGTTGCGCTGATTTGACAGTTGATTTTCAAAATACATCGACCCAATTGGATGCGTATTTGTGGGATTTCGGAAACGGAGATACTACGAGTACCGTGTTTAATCCTATAGTGACGTACACACAGCCAGGAATATACATGGTAAATTTATACGTGACGGATAGTGTTTGCTTGTTGACGGATACCGCGCAGATTCAAGTGACAGTCTTGGACTCGATACAGTTAAATTTATTCGATACCATTAGTTTATGTAGTTCAAATCCATTTGAACTAATTGCTTTTCACAATGGAACGGGTACACAGTTCATTTGGTCCCAGAATGCGAATTTGAGCAGTCCATTGAATACACC
>CAMAPI010000043.1 GCA_945860065.1 Chryseobacterium gleum
GCTAGAGATGATCGCAATGGTAGCGAGCGCAATAAAGGTGGTAAATCTGACCGCTCCCGTGACGAAGGAAAAACACGTTTCTTTGTTAACTTAGGAAAACGCGATGGATTGAATCCAGGTGCACTTCTAAGAGTCGTATGTGATGCTACTGGTTTGAATTCTCAGGCAGTTGGACGCATTGACCTATTGACTTCATACTCATTCTTTGAGGCAGATGAAGAACATACAGAGAAAATTTTGAAAAATGTAAATGGTACAGATTTCGAAGGACACCAAGTAAACATTGAAGTAACAGCTCAAAAAGAAGGTGGTTCAGATCGCAGTGAAGGCGGTCGTGGACGCGGACGTTTTGGCGGTGAGTCAAGATCAGGTGGCGGCGGTTACGCTGGTCGTTCTGGTGGATCAGGCGGTGGCGGATATGCTGGTCGTTCTGGTGGATCAGGTGGCGGTGGATATGCTGGTCGTTCTGGTGGATCAGGCGGTGGCGGATATGCTGGTCGCTCTGGTGGATCAGGTGGCGGCGGTTACGCTGGTCGTTCTGGTGGATCAGGTGGATCAGGTGGCGGCGGTTATGCCGGACGCTCTGAAGGTGGTAGCACAGGTGGATCTAACCGCAGTGGTGGATTCGGTTCAAAAAGTGAAGGCGGAGATCGTCCTCGTGGAGAAAGAAAACCGTTCGGTGGAGACCGTAAACGATCGTAAAATAGATCTCATTTAAGTAGCTAAAAATAGCATAATAGTATTATGGAAATTAGAAATATAGCCATCATTGCCCACGTTGACCACGGTAAAACGACGTTGGTGGATAAAATCATTGAAGCAGGAACAATGATTAATGAACGTGATCGTCCAACAGGTGACTTGATCATGGATAACAATGACCTAGAACGCGAACGTGGAATCACGATCGTCTCTAAAAATGTTTCTGTCGCTTACAAAGGGACAAAAATTAACATCATTGATACCCCAGGTCACGCCGACTTTGGAGGAGAAGTGGAACGTGTATTGAACATGGCAGATGGAGTGTGTATTTTGGTGGATGCCTTTGAAGGTCCTATGCCACAAACACGTTTCGTTTTGCAAAAAGCACTTTCATTGGGATTAAAACCATTGTTGGTGATCAATAAAGTGGACAAAGAAAATTGTACACCTGACGAAGTTCACGAAAAAGTATTCGACTTAATGTTCGAATTGGATGCAAGCGAGGAGCAATTAGATTTCCCTACCATTTATGGTTCAGCGAAAAATGGTTGGATGTCCGAAGATTGGAAAAGTCCAACCTCAAGCATTACTCCTTTACTTGATTGCATTTTATCGTATTTTCCACCGCGTCCTATCGAGGAAGGCAATACACAAATGTTGGTGACTTCTTTAGACTTCTCATCTTATGTCGGTCGTATTGCGATTGGACGTTTGTCTAGAGGTGTTTTGAAAGAAAATCAACCAATTATCTTGGCGAAATCAGACGGGCGATTAGAAAAACACAGAATTAAAGAAGCATTTATTTTCGAAGGAATTGAACGCACGAAAGTATCTGAAGTTCAGGCTGGAGATCTTTGTGCCGTGACTGGAATTGAAGGATTCGAAATTGGAGATTCCATTTGTGATGCTGAAAATCCAGAGCCTTTGCCTACGATTAAAATGGATGAACCCACGATGAGTATGCTGTTCTCTATCAATGACTCTCCTTTCTTTGGAAAAGAAGGTAAATTTGTGACATCACGTCATATTTCTGACCGTTTGCAAAAAGAATTGGAGAAAAATTTGGCCATGCGTGTTAACGATACCGATAAAGCGGATAAATTCATGGTTTTCGGTCGTGGTGTATTGCATTTGTCTGTATTGATTGAAACAATGCGTCGTGAAGGTTATGAATTACAAGTTGGACAACCACAAGTAATCATCAAAGAAGTTGATGGTGTAAAATGTGAGCCAATTGAAGAGTTAACAATCGATTTACCTGAAGTACATAGTGGAACAGCTGTTGAAGCAGTGACACGTCGAAAAGGTGAAATGAAAAATATGGTTCCGAAAGGTGAACGTATGACCGTTACCTTTGAAATCCCTTCTCGTGGAATCATCGGTTTAAGAAACTATTTGTTGACACAAACGGCTGGTGAAGCAATTATGAATCACCGTTTCTTGGAATACCAACCATATAAAGGTGAGATTCCAGGTCGTCAAAATGGATCATTGATCTCATTGGAACAAGGAACATCTATTCCGTTCTCCTTAAATAATCTTCAAGAACGTGGTAAATTCTTTATCGCTCCGAATGAAAATATTTATGAAGGACAAGTAATCGGAGAGAATTCTCGTGCAGGTGACTTGTGCGTGAATGTTACGAAAACAAAGAAACTCACAAACATGCGTGCATCAGGATCTGATGACAAAGTTCGTTTGGCTCCACCAAAGGTATTTAGTTTGGAAGAATGTTTAGAATACATTCAATCAGATGAATACGTAGAGGTTACACCTAAGAGCTTACGTATCCGCAAAATCTTTTTAAAGGAAGGTGATCGTAAACGTAACGGAAAAGCGTAATAAATTGTAAGTTTATACGTTATCTACTACGATGCGAAAACTGATTTTTATGTTCACTATATTGTCTTGCGTTGGAAGCGTTACAGCCCAGCGCAAGACTTTTTTTTCTAAATCAGAATTTGGATTGAATGTAGGTCAGATGTATTACATCGGGGACTTGAACCAATTTAAGCCTTTTTATCAAAGCAATTGGTCTGGTGGACTCATGTATCGCTACAATTTACAACCAAGAATTACCCTGCGCTTTAATTACCTTTATGGAAAAGTAGAGGCGTACGACAAAGAAAGTTCAAACAGCTTGTTTGTCAATAGAAACTTAGAGTTTCGCTCTGTTATCCACGAAGTTGCTGGTGGACTAGAATTCCATTATGTCCCATTTACTTTTGGAAAAGGAAATAAGAATGCCGGAACGGTTTATTTACTCGCTCAACTTGGTGGATTTTACATGAATCCGAAGGCGATGTACAAAGATTCGTTAGTTTCGTTGCAGCCGATGTCCACCGAAGGACAAGGAACATCGATCGCAAATAGTAAGCCATACAGTAATTTCCAATTATGTGTACCGCTCGGTATGGGAGTTAAATTTGCCATCGGCAATAAACTAACAATCAATTTTGATTTTGCAATTCGAAAAACATTCACGGATTATTTGGATGATGTTGGTTCCGCTACGTATGCGAATTCAAAAGTGATTGATAAAGAAGTGTCCCAAATGGCTGCAGATTTGTCAAATCGTAGTTTGGACGGCTCAAAGTACGGCGTTCGAGGAAATCCTTCTACAAAAGATTGGTACGTTTATTCTGGAATGACAATTGCCCTGCGACTAGGTAGAGAAAAAATCTGTTTTTACTGATTAACGAGGATCTTTCCAGATTAAGGTTTTTGTCGCATTTAATATCCCTGGAACACAATTCCCATCTCCCATTCCAGAAAATCCTCCATCTGGAGCACAGACTAAATTACAATCAGCATCATACAACTCACTAAATTGATCACAACATGCAGCGGAAAAGTAATAGTATTTAACTCCGTTGTATTCCCACAGCCATACTTCTTTAGGTGGATTATCAACGGGTTGATTTTGAATGTGTTGAATTTTGTTTTCTATGCAATTTGGAATGTCAACCGCTAAATCAGGCTTGTTGCAGGCACTCAATAGATAGAGTGAAATGAGTGGGTAGAATAATCGTTTTTTCATAATTTAACTCATTACTTGTGGCATTCACATTCTTCGCAAGCCGTTTCCGTTTCAAATCCAATTGGACTACAGCCACTGTATCCTTTAAACTCACAATTGTCTGTTTCTGGGTTGTATACCCAACTTTCCCAGTATGCGTGACACGTTGTTCCGTCAGGAGCTTGTTCCAAACACGCTGCTTCTTGATTTTTTAGACATTCTCGTTTGCATGAACTGAAGGTGAACATCAAAATACCAAATAAAAAATATCGTTTCATGGCTAAAAGTTAAATAAAATCAGTTTGATTTAAATTGATGGTATACGAAAAAACCTCTTTCCAACCTTTCCAATGGGCATAATCACCAATGGTTTCATTATGCCAAATGTAGGAGAATTGTCCACCGTTTTGACAAACTTCTTGGTATAATGTCTTGATTTTTTTCATCGCTTCCGCTGGACTTAGTTTGAGATACTCGTGTAGGGTTCCATCCATATAGGTAAACGGATGGACGCGTAAGGAGGTGGTGTCGTTTGTGTTTAAATCGAACCAGTTAAATACACGTGCCGTTCCAGATCTGAATCCCGCGATATCTGCATAGCCCATCGTGTAATCGTCCGTGATGTGTTGACGAATCAAGGCTTGATACGTAAGGGGTAAATTAATCATTAAAAAGTGCTGCCTATTTTTAGTCGCTATTTGCCCAGTAATTTCAGCCAATCGTCCCATTTCTGTTCCTAATTGGTATTCTGATTCATTCGATCCGTAACTACCATGGACTCCAATTTCTAACGTTTCAGACATTTTACGAATCAATTCGCGTTGATCTGGCTGTAGGTGTGAAATATTCTTGTCATACGTTCCGTAATCACCGAGGAGCCAAAATACAAGGACATTTGCACCGGACAGGGCTAAGGTTTGAATGAAATCAAACGTATCATACGGATCTTTCATTTTTCCAGCAAGTACTTTTTTTCGATCTTCCAATCGCTCTTTTCGATTATATAGATAATCCTTGGCTATTGCAAGCTGTGTTCGAAGTGTATTTTTATGCATATAGGCAAAAGCATTATCGATATCAAAAGTGGCAACTGATTCAATCAGTTCTAGTCTTGGATTCCATGTTAATCCGCATCTTTCTTTGAGGAAAGACAGGAAATCGATGCTCCAGCGATCACACATTGCTTTTTCATGCCAATTGAACTGAAATAACAAACTATTTTTTCCAGGAAAACGTCCCAAACTATCTTTTTCTGTTGTCAAGTATTCTTCCATTCGCGTAAGTGTGAAAAAGATACTTGCCAGTGGATCGGTTGTGCCGTTAAAACAAAAACACTCTTCCTTGTGGAATTGATTTTTGCTTACTTCATATTCTTCAATGGTTTCTTCAAATAGTAACGAACTTGGGACAAGTTGGGGTGTATTTTCAAAGTATCGATCCGAATAATTCAGTTTGACTCCTTCGGTACGATCAAATTGCATGAAGTCATTACACAATTGATAGGTGACTCCTCGTTGATCCAATACAAAGTTCAAGGTGTATAAAAGGCGTGTCGATATGTGATCTACGTAGATAGTTAGCATAGCAACTCTCCCATGATTTTTTGACATATGAATTTTGCCGCTTGCCCATCACCAAATAAATCCGGGTAACTAAAGTCAGATTTCGTCAGCATTTCAAGGCTTTGACGAACAATCAGTTCTTCGTTTGAACCAGCTAATCTAGCATTTCCATTTTCAATGATTTCAATCCACTCTGTTTGCTCTCTTAAAATGACACATGGTTTATGAAAGAAAAAGGCTTCTTTTTGCAGTCCACCACTGTCGGTAATAATCAATCTCGCATGTTTTTCTAAGGCAATAATATCCAAAAAACCAGCAGGGGGAATGATTTTAATTCCGGAGGATTGTTTTAATTTCTCACGTAATTCCTCATTCAGTAATTCATCCATCTTCTTTTTAGTACGTGGATGAAGTGGTAGTATAATGTCCAGGTCAGTTTCCTCTTGTATACGCAACAAAGCATTGAAAATTGCGCTCAAGTGTTGCGCATCATCAGTATTGGTATCACGGTGAATCGTGCAGAGAATATAATGGTTTTTTTGTAAATCGTTATTCTCCAAGACCCTTGATTTCTCCTCTGAAAGTTCCGAGAAAAATAAACTGTTATCATACATGACATCACCGCAGTGATAAACATTTGGACGATCAATTGTTGCTTTTTCGACCGTAGTTAAGTCAAAGCCTTCCTTCTTTAAATTTTCCATTCCAGCTTGCGTAGGAGAGAACAGCAAGGAACTCATGTGGTCACATGCAATTCTGTTTAATTCTTCCGGCATTGCTTTGTTAAAGCTGCGAAGTCCAGCCTCAACATGGATTACAGGAATGTATATTTTCGCCGCCGCCAAGGCTGCTGCAATGGTTGAATTGGTATCTCCGTATACAAGCACGGCATCAGGTTTCTCAGTGATAAATAAGGATTCCAGTCCTTCCAGCATTTTCGCTGTCATAGAACCATGCGAACCGCTTCCAACATTCAAATTGAATGCGGGCTTTGGAATGCCAAGTTCATCAAAAAACACTTCGGACATATTTTCATCGTAGTGTTGACCTGTATGGACAATAAGCTCTTCCATTTGGTGAGCAAAATGATGAGATATAGCTCGGCTTATCGCTGCTGCTTTAATGATTTGTGGACGTGCACCAATAACGGTGATGATTTTTTTTAATGACATAATTACAGAAGGCCTTCATCGGCGAAGCTAAAATAACCATTATCCGTGAAAATGAGGTGGTCTAATAACTGCATATCGATGAGTTTAGCGAAATCCCGCATTTTATTGGTGAGTTTTCGATCGGCTTCACTTGGACCAATATGTCCACTTGGATGGTTGTGACTCAAGATAAATCCAGTTGCTTGACACGCTAAGGCATAATGAAAAAGCAGCTTTCCATCCACAACGGTACTCGTCATTCCACCAATTGAAAGTTGTTTCGTTTCAATGATTTCGTTGGCAAAATTGAGGTAAACGACGTAGAATTCCTCATGGGGAAGTCCGGAAAAATGCTGTTTTAAATGATTGTAAATCATTTTGGAGCTACTCACTTTGGTTTTAGCTGGAATTACGGTTGCTGTTTTTCGGTTTCCGATTTCTAAGGCGGAAATGATGTTGATGGCCTTTGCTGGACCAAGTCCTTTGATTTTCATGAGTTCGATGGCGGACATTTTACTGATTTTATGCCAGTCGTTTTGTCCGTGTTCCAATACATCTTGCGCTAAATCCAATGCGCTTTTGTTGCGGTAACCGGTTCCGATGAGAATTGCGAGTAATTCTGCATCTGATAGGCTTGCTTTGCCTTTTAATAGCAATTTTTCTCTCGGACGGTCGTCCTCCGCCCACATTTTGATGGATGGCTTTGGAATTTGATAAGTTGGATTCTTCATCGGATAAAGTTTAGCTTATACCATAACTTTAATTCACCGAAATTATTGTTGAAATGGATTGGATTTCCGAGTTGTTTGTACATTTGTTCATGTCAAAGAAAGATAAGAGCCGCGTAAATGTTGTTTATTCGACCAATCCTGATTTTCAGTTTCAGCATGATGAAGATGAAGAACAAGATACACTTGTAAATAATCAGCAGCGCCTATACGTTTCCATCGATCGTAAACAACGTGCTGGAAAGGAAGTGACCTTGATCGAAGGATTCACTGGGACAGAAGATGATTTAAAAGACCTAGGGAAGCTGTTGAAAAGCAAATGTGGGGTAGGAGGAACAGTGAAAGATCGAGAGATTTTAATTCAAGGAAATTTCAAGGATAAAATCTATGATTTATTGATCAAAGAAGGATTCACGCAAACAAAGAAAAAGGGATAGTTAAGCATTTCGATGAGCTGGTTCAATGTGAATCAATACATCAGCAATCGTTGGTATTTTCTCCATCAAATGATCTTTCAATCGATGGGATATTTCGTGTCCTTCAAATACACTGATATCTCCAGCGACTTCTACGTGTAAATCTACGATATAACTCATTCCTGTTTTTCGAACCCAACATTTTTCTGTATCAATCACACCTGAAACTTCAAGTGAATGCAAACGAATTTCATCGATCAGGTCATGGTGTATGTGCTCATCCATGATTTCGCCAAGCGCAGGACGAAAGATCAAAAAGGCATTATAAACAATGAAAACAGAAGCGATCAATGCTGCCCAATCATCGGCTTTTTCGAATCCTTTTCCAAAGATAAAGGTGAGCGAAATCCCAATGAACGCAATTCCGGAAGAAATCGCATCACTTCGGTGATGCCAGGCATCTGCTTTCAGCGAAGATGAATTCGTTTCTTTTGCTTTGCGATTGACGTATTGATACGAAAGCTCTTTGATGAAGATAATTGCTCCCAGTACATACAAGGTGAAAAAGGCAGGTTTTTCTTGTGCTTCGCTTAAGTTCCGAATGCTTTCTATCGCAATGATCGTCGCTGATATAAGTAAGAATCCAACCACAGCGAAGGTGACAAGTGCTTCCGCTTTTCCGTGTCCGTATGGATGGTCTTCATCGGCTGGTTTTGTGGAGTATTTCAATCCAAACAAGACCAAGAAACTAGAAAAAATATCGGCGGTTGATTCAATGGCATCTGCAATCAATGCGTCGGAATGTCCAAATACTCCAGCAGTACCTTTTACTCCGGCCATGACTGAGTTTGTAATGATGCTCAGAATGGCTGTTTTTGTCGCCGTTTTTATGATTTCATTCACGGTTGCAAGGTACAAAAAAAAACGCCCGATAAATCGAGCGTTTGTTTAAGGTCTTGTTAAAAATGAGTTACTGTTTCATCACTTTTAAGCTTGAATTTCCATTGTTACTTTGAACATTCAATTGGTATATACCAACAGCAGCTTTCGAAACAGAAATACTTTCTGAATCCGTTGCTGATCCGCTTGAAATGATTCTACCGGACAAATCAACGAGTTGATAGTCAAAGTCTCCCTCGCAAGAAATCGTTACGGATTCGCTTGCTGGATTTGGGAATACGTGTACATTTGATTCGTTGTTTTCGGTTACACCGTCCATGCCAATAACGTTTATATTGTAGGTTGTATTGGTAATGATTGGATCGTTCCAGTCAAAATAAATATATGCGGTATTTTCGATTTCAGTTCCCACGGTCGCAGCAGCATTCTCTGTAATACGGTACACTAAATGCCCATGACTTTCTGGTTCATTCGTTGTACTGTCTGCTAGCCAAATGCTTGGGAATTCAAAACGCATGACGCCGTTTCCTAGGTTGATAATTTGCATGTTGTGCGTTGCTTCCACCAATGTGAGTGATGTCCAGTCTAAATCTGCATCCAAGGTATCTATGATGTAGATGTTCTGAGCAGGTGCAGTTCCCGTATTTTGGAAACGAATGGTGTAGGTTAACGTTTCCTGAGTTGACGAATTTAAGGAACTTACCGGTACTCCCATAGTTTGTATGGTTGATGCTGGACGATCTACTATTTTGTCATTTGGATCATAACTGTTGCCGACTAATTGAAGTAAGTTTCCGGTGTTGTTGACTGTGGAACAATCGGTTCCGCTTGTCGGTGCAATCGTAGATGTGAAATAATGTGCCGTTCCAGAAGTAAGTCCACTTGGGACGTTAAACGTAATCACATCGTAGTTGCTGAAGAAACTTGAAGCCGAAGTCAAATTCCAAGTAATGGTGTTTCCACTAACTGTTCCTCCATTAGCAATAGTAGATGTATTTACAGTTACGCCTGCAGGGAAACTCATCGTTAAGGTGTACGTTCCTGCTGCTCCTGGGCCATAATTCCCCCAGTTAACCTTCACGTATGCCGTACTGTTTTGGTAATAACCAATCCAAGGTGTGACTGTTGTCCATAAGTCAGCACATGTCGTTGTAGTTCCCCCACAATTAACAGCAATATAACCAATGCTTGTTGCCCCGCTTGTGCTAGCCACCAAGGTGATCACACCGATAGTTGGATTATATCCATTATAAGTTAACCAAGATTGACTGATTGTTGCAATCAAATAAGTGCTTGTACTGTACTGTCCACAGTAAATGAAATAACCTGTTGAGTCTGTGTAAACGGTTATAGAGCTGTTTGTAGCTGAATTATTGTAAAGAATGACAGGTGCTCCTGCCAAAGGTGCTTCATTTGGATTCATGACACCATTTCCGTTTGAATCACAGAAAACAAATCCAGAATAACACATTGTCGGAGAAACGGTTCCTCCGCAGCTTAAAGGGTAATTTACCGTTGTAATAGGGACCCCGCTATTGCATGGCGTACCTAGTATATTGGTCACATTATTACCGTTATTATTCAGGATGACATAGCCATGTTGTGTTAGCCAATTTGAATTCATAGTAAGTGCAAAAGTATTGTTCACCGTTCCTGGATAAGTGATGTTGTAAAAGCCATTTGCATTGGAATATACTACAGTTCCATTAATTGAAATGGGCGCATTGGCAATTGGTGTTTCACCACTATCCATCATTCCATTGTCATTCGCGTCACAATATACTTGTCCAGTTGCACACAACATCGTTGTTTGAGAAGAACAATTTAGGGTGATAACGACTGTTGATGTTCCAACTCCCACTGTCACCGTTGGACTAGGCACGATATTACCAATCACATAATTATTCGCTGCTAACCAAGTTGGATCAATCGATAAGGTATATGTTCCAGCCCAAACATTGTTCATCATGAACATATTATTTTGGGTAGTGTCCGTGTAGGAATTGATACCATTGGTCAACATAACCGGAACCGGCGCGTTGATTTGAGAATCAATTGTTCCGTTGTTGTCGCAATCCACTTGAATCAGGCAATAAAAGTAAGCAGTACATGAACCAACCGTTAATAATACAGAATCCATTGCATACGTTTGATTTGATGAATTGTAAACGGTTGTGTATACATTGTATGCTCCAGGTGTGCTGTATGTGTGCGTAACTGCAGGCGACATGGCGATGTTTGTACCGCTTGTGGATGTTCCACCATTGGATGTAGTTATTACACCATCACCCCAATTTACTTGAGATACAAATTGAAATCCACTAAAATTATTTCCGGTGATAACATATGGAATTGTTGCTATTCCTGTTGAGCTGGTACTTGGTGTCAATGCGGAATAACTGATGTTTGCGGTCAATCCACAGATTGCGGTTGGCATCGTAGTTGGAGTTGTTAGGCCATTGATTGCAAATCCTGTTACTTGGGAGTGAAAGGATAACACATTTGCCAAAAACAACACGGTTAAGGCAAGACTTTTGATGTATAATTTTTTCATATCGAATTGATTTATAGTCTAATGACGTGTAGATTCCAAGATGGTTGCGCGTAAACGTTGATTATTGTTTATTTTTGTTTAAATACTCACTGGAATGAATCCAAGCATCGATAGACTACGCTTAGCGCAATTTGGCAACTTAGAAGTGTTGGCAAAGCAAGTTGTAGAAGGATTTATTACCGGATTACACAAAAGTCCTTTTCATGGATTCTCCGTAGAATTTGCGGAACATCGTCTGTACAACCCGGGAGAGTCCACGCGGAACATCGATTGGAGACTTTATGGTCGAACGGAAAAAATGTTCACCAAGAAGTACGAAGAGGAAACGAATTTACGTTGTCAAATCGTAATAGATGGATCAAGCTCCATGTTTTTTCCAAAAGGTGGATTGACAAAGTTTGAATTTTCTGTTTATGCTGCCGCGAGTTTAATTGAATTATTAAAACGTCAGCGCGATGCGGTGGGACTATCTGTTTTCTCTGATAAGTTGGATCTACATACAGCTGCAAAATCATCTTTGCTTCACCACCGATACTTATACAGTGAATTAGAGAAGCGCATGAAGGATTACGAGGAGAATAGTCGAACCGGAACGGATGCTGTTCAAGCACTTCACGACATTTCTGAGTTGACACATCAACGAAGTTTGGTGGTAATTTTTACCGATTTATTGGATGATCCAAATCGCATGGATGAGTTCTTTAGAGCCATGCAGCATTTGAAACACAATAAGCATGAGGTGATTTTATTTCATGTCTTGGACTCCAAAATGGAGTTAAATTTTGAATTGGAAAATCGTCCTTACCAGTTGATTGACATGGAGTCTGGGGAGAAAATGCACGTGCAGCCAGCGGAGGTACGTGAACATTATGTCAAAGGAATTGAAGCGTATTTCAACGAGATAAAAATGCGCTGTGTGAATCACCGAATCGACTTTATGCAGGCGGATATCCATGAAGGATACAATCAAGTACTTTTAAAGTACTTGTTAAAGCGACAGAAGTTATTTTAAGGCTGCATCCACGCGTTTGTTCATGACCCAAAAGAATAGGGGAGGGATGAACGACAACAACATCATTCCTGGATATCCAGTTGGCATGACTGGTGAATCGTCAGAAGTTTCTAAGAGTTGATAAGGTCTGTCCGCTTTAAAGTGATGATCGGAATGACGGCTTAATTCAAACAATATCACTCGTCCAATCAAGTGGTTGGAATTCCAAGAATGTTTTGGTTTAACGGTTTCAAAAGTTCCATTTTCGCGTTGTTGACGGTACAAACCATAGTGCTCGATGTAGTTCACGGTTTCCAATAATAAAATACCAATTGTTGCGGCATAAAGAAAGTATACGAGCACCATTCCACCAAATACGCTGTATATAGCAGCAAGGAAAAGGAAGTGAAGCAAGGTATATTGAATCATTTTGTGCTGAAAACTGAATCTCGATTTTTGCATAATGCTCATTCGTGTATTTTCAATTTGCCACGCTTGTACGTAACTACCGACTTGAGATCGTAACCAAAACATATACACCCATTCGTTTCTTCGAGCGGTTGCTGGATCTTTTTTCGTTCCGACATTCGTATGATGTCCACGGTTGTGATAGGGAACAAAGTGATTTTCCAAAGAGGTCAATAAAAGCAATTCTCCGATAAGTTGTTCTAGTCGATTCGAACGATGTCCAAGTTCATGACCAATGTTGATTCCAATTACCCCACACATGATGCCCATCGAAAGAATTTGTCCAACTAAATCTGTGGTATTTTTCGTTTCTGTAATGTGCGTCAAGAAAAACCAGAGAAACCCAAGTTGAATAGGAAGCATCAAACAGAGTAGAATCGTATAAAATGAATCCTTACCAGCCAATTCTTTTTCTTGTTCGGATAAATTCTCAGTAGATGAAGGTATGATCAATTCCAAAGAAGGAATCGCGCCGAAATAGATAAGAACGGGAATAAACGTGAGTATGCCCGTTCCGTGAAAGCTAATCCATACACAAACGGGAAGAGAAAGTACGCTGAGGTATTTAAGCTTTTGCATACAAGCCAGTTTTACTTGATTAATTTATGTGTTGTTTTTCCAAAAGAAGAATAGATGTTCAGGTAATAGATTCCTTCGGAAAGGGCTTCGGTATTTACTGTTGCTTCTGTTCCAGAAATAATTACCGAGCTCAATTTCATGCCATTAGCGCTGAAAATCTCGAACGATTCCATGGTTTCTTCGCTCACAATATTTAATTCCGCACTGAATGGATTAGGGAACGTTTTTATTGAGTTAAACATGGATTCACCTAGGTTGGCGCTACCCGGATTCAATCTTGTTGGAAATGATTCGTAGCAATCACTTTGAATGCGCATCATGTCGAAGTACAGGGCACCTGCATTGCTAATCGTTCCTTGGCTAACTACTAGTCCAGTTTGTAAAGAAACGCCGTAAATAGCAAGTCCACCGGACGTTCCACCACTAATGAAATAGTAAATTAGATTCACTGGGTCAATCGTTGAACTTCCATTCACTGAAAAGGAATTAACTCCTAATGATTGCGTGCTAATTTTTGTTACTTCTCCTGAGATGGCATTCACTTTCCCAAGATGAACAGCTGCTGAGTCAAAAACTTGTGTTGTCATCCCTGTTACAGGATTGTACACGGGCGTGTAATAGTTTGTGCGCACTAAGCCGTATAAAGTAGTATCGGCGCAGCTATACGTGAAATTATCAAAGTTTTGACCACCATTAGGATACGTTAATGTTGGATTAGAAAAAATAGCACCATTATACATATCCAAACCGACTAACTGTGATCCATTCGAATAATAAAACACCATTTGATGTGGATCAATCGCACTTCCAGAATAAGCGAATCCTTGTCCTATAGAACTAGGTGAAATTTCCATTACCGTTCCCGTCAATTCATCGATTGTTGCTAAATACATCGTTCCAGTCACTTGTCCCGTTTGTGGATTTGTGACGTTTCGGCGCGATAAACCATACATCAAAGAATCGGAAGTGTTGAATCGAAAAAGATCAAAGTATCCTGTTCCATTTGGATTATTGATCGTTGCTGTGTTCGATATCTGTCCCGTGAAAAGATCAATGGATTTTAATCCATTATCACCAAAAAAACAAAATTGGTTGGTGTAGGGATTTAATGCTGCACCGGTTAAATTGATGGAGGATGACACCGATGTTTGTCCAATATTTGTTGCTATTCCCGTCACTGGATCCATTGATGCAATGTAAACCGCTGCTGGATTTGTTGTTCGTGCGAGGCCGTACATCATATTCCCTAACTGCGCGAAAGAAACCGTGCAACTAAATGTAAATAAGGAGAGTATAAGTGACTTCATCATTGATATTTTACGCTAAAAATAAAGAATTTAAATCGAAATAGTTCGGTTCAAGGATTGAGTTTTAAACAGCCAAAGGAATTAATTGTTCAAGTCGGAGATTATATAAACTAAAAAGTCCCGACGAGCGGGACTTTAAAACAAACAACAAACAAATCCCTTCACTTGCCATGCAAGTTAACGAAGGAATACCTTTTCTCCTTTCGGTAGTTGTTCGTCCGGAGAAGAACCTTGATTCATTCTCATCAGTGATTTTAGTCGGATGCCTTCCTGGTTGGCAATCTGACGAAGTGTGGCGGAGTTCTCCACTTTTATAAACTCTTTTTGAGTTGATTTTCTTTTTTTTCGCTCTAAATAAACGATTGTCCCTGGTTCCAATACATCGGATAAAGGACTAAAATCGTTGAATTTGTATAGTTGTCGAAGGGTGAGCTGTGTCGATTTCGAAATTTGGTATAATGTCTGTCCTTCAGTTACACGGATACGTGAAATCGGTTTCTTTGGTAAGATTGGATTGGCAAATAGGTTAGTGCTATATCCAAGCATAGAGCTAGTAGCTAAAATAAATATCCCGAATTTCGATGTTGCGTACATTGCTAACCCTTAACGTGCCCTTTCCTAAAATGGTTACATTGTCAGAATGGATTTCCGTAAAAAAGCATTCAATCGGTACAAACGACATGAAATCTTGTTGAATTTGGTAAATTACCGGATACAAAAAAGGAGCGAATTTCGCTCCTTTTTTTATGTGTCGTGTAAAACTTAGATTCTATATTTTTTAAAGAAAGCGTCCCAGTTCCAAATGAAGTTGGACATGACTTCATCCATTCTTTTTAAGAACAGTGGATTTGGTGCTTGCATGCGGCGGAAATATTCATCTTGACATTCATTCAAGTTGTATTTATGAAAAACAGCTTTCGACATCCCATAGATCCAGTTTTTGGAAGGATGATTGACACGCATAATGAATGATTGGTATTCTCTCACTAAAGTTCGAAAGGAAATGATATCCATCTCATACATTTTAGAAACTTTATCGAAAATGATATTTTCAACTCTTTCCGCTTGGTCCGCTTCAAAAGTACTTTCCAAAAAGGATAAATTCCCAACAAGCACAATCATTCCAAATTCACCGTTATTCTCTGCTGGAATGGCGGGTGATTGAACAAATGCTGTGTCCTCATTGATCATTGAAGACACTTCAGTAAAGCCGTTGTCAACACTATCGAAAATAGCATTGATGAAAACATTGGCAACTTGGTTGTCGGTAAGTTTTCTTTTTGTAAGTGTACTGAACATAGAAATTCGTTTGTTGGTTTCCTTCTTTACAAATTTAACATTACCTTAAAGTCACGCGAAAGTACCGGTTCATACGTTATCAACTAAGTTTTCAACAAGTATACCCATAGTGCATTGTTCAAAACTCCATTTTAGCATTCCAACTTCAACGCGTAATTTCGTGCCATCAAATTAAGGATATGAAAGGAATCATTAAAACGAACAAAGGTGAAATGCATGTGACATTTTACTCAAACGACGCACCAAAAACAGTAGAGAACTTTGTGAAGTTGGCTGAGTCAGGTTATTATAACGGATTAAAGTGGCACCGTGTCCTTCCGGATTTCGTTATTCAAGGCGGTTGTCCGAACACACGTGAAGGTGAACGAGGAATGGCAGGTACTGGTGGACCAGGTTACCAAATCGACTGTGAGTTGACTGGAGACAATCAACACCATGACCGTGGAGTACTTTCCATGGCTCACGCTGGGAAAAACAGTGGCGGATCTCAGTTTTTTGTTTGTCATTCCAGAAGAAATACGTCGCATTTAGATCGCGCACACACATGTTTTGGCAAGGTTACTGAAGGATTAGAGGTAATTGATGATATCCGTGAAGGAGATAGCATTGATTCGATAGAAATCATTAGAGACTAGTCAAAAAAAAATAGAGAAAAGAAAAAAGGGATGCACATTGTGCATCCCTTTTTTTATAATCATTTTATTTCGCTAACTCGATAATTAATTGAGCCAATTCTTCGCCAATGCGATCTTGTGCTTCCAACGTTGCCGCTCCAATATGTGGAGTACAAGCGATCTTCGGGTGATTGAGTAAATCTTTACGTGGATTAGGTTCGTTTTCAAATACATCTAGTGCAATTCCAGCAACTGTGCCATTATTCAACGCTTCCAATAAGGCATCTTCATTAATGACACCACCTCGCGCGGCATTAGCAATAAACACACCTTTTTTCATTTTAGCGAATTCAGCTGAACCAATGACAGCACTTCCATCTTTTTGTTTTGGAACATGAATGGAAATGTAATCCATCTCTCCTAGTAATTTCGGAAGATCATTTTCTGTCTTAATAGGGATGGAAATTTCTTGATTTCCAACAATCACCTTTATGTTTACCACTTGATCTTTGTTATCAATGGCGATTACCTTCATTCCAACTCCTAGAGCATACGATGCCAAACTTTGCCCAATACGTCCAAAACCAATTATTCCTATTGTTTTTCCACGGAGTTCAACTCCTTTTGCATAGTTTTTTTTCAAGGTGGAAAAATCACCGGTCTCCATGTTCTTAAATGAATCATTCAGGAAACGAGATAATGAAAATAATTGCCCCATCACTAATTCCGCAACCGATTGGGAGGAAGAAGCCGGTGTGTTGATGACATGTATTCCTTTGTTGCGTGCATAATCCACGTCGATATTATCCATTCCAACGCCACCTCTTCCAATGATTTTCACATTTGGGCAAGCATCAATGACATCTTGACGAACGGTTGTTGCGCTTCGTACTAAAATGGCTTCAATTCCTTGTTTGTTAACTTCTGTAGCTAATTGATCTTGGGAAACTTTTTCTATAATAACGGTATGTCCAGCAGCCTCAATTAGCTGTTTTCCTAGATCGGATATTCCGTCGTTTGCAAGTATTTTCATTAAATTGATTTTTCTGAATTGATGATTATCTTTGATTGAATGCGCGCATGACGTCAACTAATACTTGTACACTTTCAATTGATAAGGCATTATAGATGGAAGCACGATATCCACCAACAGAACGGTGTCCTGGTAATCCAACGATACCTGCTGCTTTCCACATGGTATCGAATTCCTCTGTTCGACTTTCATCGTTCAACAAGAATGTTACGTTCATATTTGATCGATCAGCAACTTCAACTGCTCCCCTGAATGCAGGATTATCATCAATTTCTTTATAGAGTAAAGCTGCTTTTTCGTTGTTGCGTTGTTCCATAGCTTTCACACCACCATTAGCCATTAAATTGCGTAAGTTCAACATGGCCACATAGATAGAAAACACAGGAGGTGTATTCAGCATGGATTCTTTGTCTATTTGTTGTTTTAAGTCCAAATAGGTCGGCATAAATGTCGAAGTAGATTTCCCTAGAATTTCATCTCTAACAATATACAATGTAGCACCAGCCGGACCTAAGTTTTTCTGTGCTCCGGCATAGATGATGTCAAAATCAGCGACATTGATTTCTTTCGAGAAAATATCCGAGGACATATCACAAACCAATGGTAAATCTGTTTTTGGGAATTCTTTGAATTGTGTCCCGAAAATGGTGTTATTAGACGTGAAATGAATGTAATCAACGTCAGATGGAATGGAATAATCTTTTGGAATGTAGGTGAAGTTCTTGTCTTCCGAGGAAGCAAAAACGTTCACGTCAAAGCCTACTTTTTTGGCTTCTTTGATCGCTCCAGTTGCCCAAGTCCCGGTATTCATATATCCTGCTTTCTTTTTGTCGCGCATCATATTCAACGCAACGATGGTAAATCCTAAAGTCGCTCCTC
The DNA here is from genome assembly GCA_945860065.1 of Chryseobacterium gleum. Taxonomy (GTDB): domain Bacteria; phylum Bacteroidota; class Bacteroidia; order Flavobacteriales_D; family Crocinitomicaceae; genus UBA952. The sequence continues at coordinate 18,203 of CAMAPI010000043.1, forward strand.
CTTGAAGAAATGCAACAGAATATCCAGCTGGGACATTCAATGCTTTTTTCACCAAGTCAATGGCTTCGTCCATGACTGCAACGAAATCCTTGTGACGATGTGATACTTCTAAAATAGAAAGTCCATTAAAATCCAACACAGCATTAGCTGCCTGTTGGAATACTTCTTGAGGTAAAATGCAGGGCCCTGCGCCAAAATTATGTTTCATTGTTGATTAATTTAATTCAAAATTCATCATTACTTTTTACATACTATACACGATGTGGA
>CAMAPI010000044.1 GCA_945860065.1 Chryseobacterium gleum
AGCCGAACAAATCGCAGGCCTTTTACAAGGAGAAGTTGATGGGAATCCGTCAGCAAGTGTCATTGGACTAGCGAAAATTGAGGAAGGATCCAACGGAACTTTAAGTTTTCTTTCCAACCCCAAATACGAAGACTTCATTTACACGACAGGCTCGAGTATTTGTATAGTCAATAAAACATTCCAAGCGGCGAAAAGCCTTCCTTCGACATTAACACTTATACGAGTGGATGACGCCTACGCTTGCTTTGCTAAATTGCTAGAAGTATACAATAGCATAAATCAAAAAGAGCCAACTATTGAACAACCTAGTTTCATTCATGAAACAGCGACCATTGGCAGCGATCCATATATCGGAGCATTTGCTTATGTCGGAAAAAATGTTCGCTTAGGAAATAATGTACACATCTACCCACATGTTGTTTTAGGTGATAATGTTCACATCGGAGATAACACCGTCATATATGCCAATGTCAGTATTTATGCTGATTGTCAAGTTGGTAGCAAGGTGATTATCCACTCTGGAGCTGTAATCGGTTCAGATGGATTCGGATTTGCACCGGATGAAAACCGTGTGTATCAAAAGATTCCTCAAATCGGCAATGTGGTAATCGAGGATGATGTTGAAATTGGAGCAAACAGTACAATTGATCGTGCAACAATGGGCTCAACCTTCATTCGAAAAGGAGTGAAAATTGATAACCTTTGTCAAATTGCACACAACGTTGATGTCAATGAACATACTGCCATGGCAGCTCAAGTGGGAATTGCAGGGTCAGCGAAAATTGGCAAGTATGTGATGATTGGTGGTCAAACAGGGATTGCTGGACACTTACATATCGCAGATGGAACGAAAATCGTTGCACAGTCAGGGATTTCAGCAACTGTCAAAAAAGCAGATACCCTCATGGGTTCACCCGCAATTCATCACAATGATTTCAAACGCTCCTTTATGGGATTCCGGAAATTGCCGTATATCTTAACGAAAATCTATGAGTTTGAAAGACAATTAAAAGAACTCACAAAAAACAATACACATGATTGAAAAACAACGTACGCTAAAAGAATCCATTGTTTTTAATGGAGTTGGGCTTCATACAGGCGAAGCTGTAACTATGGAAATTTGTCCAGCTGCAGATAATCATGGATACAAATTTCAACGCGTTGATTTAGAAAACCAACCTGTCATCAAAGCGGATGTGGATTACGTCGTTGCTACAGATCGTGGAACGACTCTTGAACAAAATGGCGCGCGGGTATATACAACCGAGCATGTACTTGCCGCATTATACGCATGTCAAGTAGACAATGTACTAATTAAGATTAATGGCCCTGAAATTCCGATCATGGATGGAAGCGCCCTCCTTTTTGTGAAGGAAATTGAACGCGTTGGATATGAAGAACAAACAGCTGAGCGAGAATATTTTGAATTAAATGAGAACATTCCTTGGGAGGACCTAGAAAAAGGGATTGAATTTCTCGCGGTACCCGACACCAATTACCGCCTAACCGTTATGGTGGACTACAACTCCCCTATATTAGGTACTCAGCATGCAAGCATGTACAAAATCTCGGATTTTAAGACTGAAATAGCAAAATGCAGAACCTTTGTGTTCTTAAAAGAACTGGAGTACCTTGCAAGCAATAACTTGATAAAAGGGGGTGACTTAGATAATGCCATCGTTTTGGTTGATCGTCCAGATGTTGAACAAGAAGAACTAGACCATCTAGCCAAATTACTTGGAAAAGATAAACTTCAAATTTCCATTGATGGAATGGGAGTCCTTAATAGTACGAAACTTCAATATGAAAACGAACCTGCTCGTCACAAACTTTTAGATATCGTAGGTGATTTAGCGTTGGTAGGAAAACCAATTAAGGCACATATTTTAGCAGCTCGGCCTGGACACTCTGGCAACGTTCGTTTTGCAAAAGTGTTAAAAGAGCAAATCAAAAAACAACAAAATCAGGGAAGATACTTCGATTTATCGCAGGAATCCGTTTATGATGTAAACGATATTGAGCGTATTCTCCCACACCGCTACCCATTTTTAATGGTGGACAAAATCATAGAAGTACATGAGAATTCCATTGTCGGTGTAAAGAATATCACCATGAATGAACCGCAATTTACTGGACATTTCCCAGGTAATCCAGTGTTCCCAGGTGTTCTTCAAATTGAGGCAATGGCGCAAGTTGGTGGAATTTTCGCACTAACAAAAGTGGAAGAACCTCACCTATATTCTACTTATTTCATGAAAATAGATAACGTTCGATTTAAGCAAAAGGTGATGCCTGGAGACACTGTTGTATTTGAGTTAGTCTTAAATTCACCGATTCGACGAGGATTGGTAGAAATGAGTGGAAAAGCTTATGTGAACGGAAAAATCGTTTCGGAAGCAAGTATGTTGGCACAAATAATTAAAGACAAAGAATAAATGATTTCATCACTCGCTTCGGTTTCGAAAGATGCCCAAATTGGACAAAACGTTCGAATTGATCCATTCGCTATCATTTACGAAGATGTCATTATTGGCAATGGGACAAGAATTCACTCAAATGTAGCCTTGTATCCTGGAACGAGAATTGGAGAAGACTGCGAAGTTTTTCCCGGAGCTGTGCTTGGCGTTATTCCGCAAGATCTTAAGTTTGACAATGAATACACGACCGTTGAAATTGGAAATAACACAAAAATCCGTGAATGCGTAACCATTCACCGTGGAACGAGCGACAAAATGAAAACTGCTGTTGGGGATAATTGCCTCCTGATGACTTACGTTCACGTTGCACATGATTGTCAGATTGGAAATAATGTTATTCTCGCAAGCTACACCGGACTTTCTGGTCATGTTATCATTGAAGATTTTGCAATCCTAGAAGGAAAAGTAGCTGCGCAACAATTCGTACACATTGGAAAACATGCATTCATTGGGGGAGCTTCTTTGATTCGAAAAGATGTCCCACCGTATATCAAAGCAGCAAGAGAGCCACTGACATTTGCAGGAGTGAATTCCGTCGGCATACGCCGAAGAGGTTTCTCAGATGAACAAGTGCGAGAGATTGAAGATATTTACCGTGCGATTTATGTGCAAAACAGCAACCTTTCAAAAGGAGTTGAAGCTGTTCTTCAATCCATGGATAAAACTCCATTACGCGATGAAATCATCGGATTCATTCAAGGTTCCGATAAAGGAGTAATTCGGGGGATGATTTAAATGAAAAGAGGTGATGAAATTTCTGTACATATTACGGATTATGCGTTTGGTGGACGTGGAATTGCAAAATTAGAAACGGAACAAGGACATTTTGTCGTTTTCGTGGATAATACATTTCCTGGTCAAACCGTGCGTGTCCGCATTGAAACCAAAAGAAAAAATTACGCAGAAGCGAAATTATTAGAAGTGGAGAAACGCTCTGAATTTGAAACGGAACAGCGTTTTCAGGAAATTTCAGGCGGACCATACATCCATGTTCCAGTCGCAAAGCAAGAAGAAGTAAAGCAGGAATCAACCCTGACAAATTTCGAGCGACTTAGTGGTATTAAAAACGTTCGCGATTGTTTTGAGGGATTGATATCATCGCCGAAACACTATTTCTACCGAAATAAAATGGAATATAGTTTCTCATCGATTGAACATGATTTAGAAACAAATGAAGAATTAGATGATGCGTTTGCTTTAGGATTCAAACGAAGAGGAACCTGGTGGAAAGTGGAGAGCCTGAACAGTGCTTCAGGTATGTTTGATGAAGAATGGGAAAACAAACTTCGCGAAATTCGCTTATACCTGAAAGCAACGAATCTTCCGGCGTGGCACCCACCAAAAAAAATCGGTTTCTTTCGTCATATTGTTGTCCGAAAATCCTTTTACACCAATCAAATACTCATCAATTTGGTGACTTCAACGGATGAGGAAAAGCAATTTAATGTTTCCCGTTTCGCTGACTATTTACAAAAGCTACTTCCTGGACGCATTGCTGGATTATGGCATACTGAAAATGACAATGTTGCTGATCGAGCAAAGATTGAAAATGGAACTTCGAAACTCATTTTCGGTCAAGAAGTGATTGAAGAAGTGTTGTCTGGACTCACTTTTCAGATTTCCATGGAAAGTTTCTTTCAAACCAATCCAGCCTGTGCAGAATTACTCTATGCAAAAGCATTGGATTACGTTTTTGAAGAGGACATTCCACAGGAGAAAGTCGTCATGGATTTATTTTGTGGTACAGGAACCATTGGTCAACTTTTAGCGAAAAGGAATCCAAACGTGAAAATCGTTGGGGTGGATATCATAGAAAAAGCCATCGAGGACGCCAAGAAAAACGCGAAAAAAAATGGCATTCATAGCATTGATTTTTATGCCGCAGATGTCGGTAAATTCCTAAAAGAATATCCAAATTATCAAGGAAACATTTCTTGTATTGTCTTGGATCCGCCGAGAGCGGGAATTGCTCCTAAAACTTTGCAAAAGGTCATTGATCTTGGCGCAGAAAACATCGTGTACATCTCTTGTAACCCTTCTACGCAAGCGAGGGATGCTAATACACTGAGTGAAGCGGGTTATACATTAGAGAAGTATGCCTTAGCCGATCAATTCCCACATACAGGTCACATTGAATCAATCGCTAAATTCGTTCGCAAATGAACATTGAGATTCTAGCCATCGGAGATGAGTTGCTCATCGGTCAAACGATCAACACAAATGCGTCGTGGCTCGGACAAGAATTATCGCGCATTGGAGCGAGAGTAACACGCTCGATTGTCGTAGCAGATGACAAGGCGCGCATCATCGAAGCATTAGACCAATGTTATCCAGAAACAAATTGTATCATTATTACCGGTGGATTAGGTCCAACAAAGGATGATATCACTAAACATACCTTGTGTGAATATTTTCATACTACCTTGGAAATTCACACGCCCACTTTACAGAAAATTGAAGCTTACTTTGCTTCGAGAAACAGACCGATGCTCGAATCTAACATCCAACAAGCTGCGCTGCCTGTTGCCTGTGAAATTCTTTCCAATAACTACGGAACCGCCGCTGGAATGATGTTCGAAAAAGATGGACGATATTGTGTGTCATTACCCGGAGTTCCATACGAAATGAAAGGGATTGTAACAGAGGAACTTCTCCCGAGATTGGTACAACGATTTCAATTGAAAGCAATGTACCATTATACTGCCCTAACCCAAGGGATTGGTGAGTCCTTTCTTGCGGAACAAATCAGTGATTGGGAAAACCGCATACGAGAAAGAGGCTTTGGCTTGGCCTATCTCCCCTCTCCAGGACTAGTGAAATTGCGCATTACGTCCTATGAAGGAAAAGTAGATCAAAGCGAAATCATGTCGTTTTTTAAGGAATTAGAAGAGCAACTACCTGAAGCTCTTTATGGCTATGAAAATGATTCACTCCCGATTGTTATCGCTAGACAATTGAAGCAGCAAAGAAAAACAATTGGTACAGTCGAAAGTTGCACTAGTGGATTATTAGCGCAATATATTGCAAGTATCTCCGGTGCATCTGACTATTATTCCGGATCCCTTTTAACCTATACTTCAGACCTGAAACACCGTTTGTGCGATGTCTCCATTGATGCCATCCTCACGGAAGGTGTAGTAAGTGAAAAAGTGGCGATGGAAATGGCTGAAAATGGCGCTAAGAAATTAGGCGTTGACGTGTGTATTTCAACAACGGGCATTGCTGGCCCTACCGGCGGAACAGAGTCAAAACCAGTTGGACTTGTATGGATTGGCTTGTGTATTTCTGGTAAAACAAGTGCCAAAAAATTTCAATTTGGTGACAACCGGGAACGCAATATTCAAATGGCTGTACTTAGTGCATTGAACTGGTTGCGCTTTGAGTTGAGCAAACTCTGATTACTTTCCCTCCAACCGATACGTATATTGAACCATCACCGTTCTTGGTGCTTCAATTTTAAGCGGACGCAAAGAATATGTGCGATTGAAAATATTGCTGCCAATCAATGCTAACTTGTGCTGTTCCGAAAAATTGAAGGACAAACGTGCATCAAATATCCAGTTTCCAAATCGGTGTGATTGAAAATAATCCATGTACCTTAAATCTTGTAGCAATTCATTGTCCACTGTAACTTGTTCAAAGTCCTTAATAATGGCATCCATATTGACGATTTTTGAAAAATACTTGGCACTGACTCCCAAGGATATTTTCTTATTCCAGGTATGCTCCACATCCAATTTGACATTATGTAAAAAGCGGTATTTCAAAATGCCTTTACTCGGATCCAAGGATGTTGATTGGTAGCTAAAAACCCGATTCAGTGAGTCTGTGGCATACACGTAATTCGGACTCAGCGTGATGGGCACAATGTAATTATAACCTAATAAAAAAGTCAACTCGCTCTTTTTAGACGTTTGCGCTTTTCCAGCATAGGAAACATCTATCCCGGTTACCCTTGAATTCCCTGTATTTAAAAACATAAATCCAGCACTTGAACCCATGGATTGAACAGAAGTAAGTTCATGCCAAATCCCAAACATATATTCGATGGTATTTTGGTATTCCTGCCAGAATCCGGCAAAATCTAAATACCCCAAAACATTTCCTAGTTTGATCCCTTGCTTGATGCCTATTTCCGCATTCCAACTACTTTCTGGTTTTAAATTGGGATTTGGGAATACACCAAAATTTCCAACTCCTGTTTTGATGAATCGCTCCGTAATGGTTGGAAAGCGATAACCTTGTCCATAGGATGCCCGCAGAAACGTTGCCTTATGAAGACGGTAAGTTGTTCCCGCTCTGAAAATTGGTTTGCTCGCGGTGATGGTATCGTTCAACTGAAAGTATTCTAAACGTCCACCTGCCGAAAGGTTCAAGCGATCATTCCACTTACTTTCCAATTGTGAATACATCGAAATATTCATCATTTGATTATTTGGGGACCCCGATCCAACGTAAATATTGGCTTCCGAATTGGTTAATGTCCCCGTTATTCCCGAAATCATTTCAATTTGTTTCCAATTTGTCAGTTTGCGTTGATACATATAATCACCATAGTAGCTTACCGCTTTGTTGGATTGATTCGCGGACATTTGATTGTCCACTTTAAGTATCCGCGAACGCAAATAATGACGTCCTTTATTTTCAGTCAGGAAATGAACAAAAGGGTCCACATTAAAGATAAACTGATCTTGCAAAAAGATTGCTCCCGGATAGGCACGGTAGAGTCCGGAGGAATCATTCAACCAAGCCAAAGGCATAGATGTGTGCATCTTCATGAAATTGCCGTTTACTCCATAATACAAGCCTTTGATTTTTTCCGAGCGATAACGTAGATTAAAGTTGATTCGAGCACGTTTTGACACCAAATCTTTTTCTGAGAAATTTGTTAGCGTGTCTGGAAAAACGGTAGCAACTAGTGAATCTGTTTTTGGTGGACCGATGTATCCATGATCCAAATTCAAATTCCCTCCAAGCACGAAGTCCAAGCGACCGATGCGTCGTGTATGTAAAAAAGTTAATCCATGAATCCCAGGATATTGTTCATTCCATTTCATCGATGGATTCGAAGGATTCGAATAAGCGCCTGAGTATAATTGTACTTTAGTAAGTGGTTTAGCTTTTGGATACGCCGTACGAATATGAATGGAACCGGACAAAGCGGAGCTACCTGACAAAACAGAAGCGGCGCCTTTCGTTACTTCCACCTGACTGATATTTTCCACTGGAATAAATCCCCATTCTGGTCGACCAGCATCTCCTGAGAGCATGGGCATGTCATCGACAAGGACAGCAACTTTTGATCCTACGCCAAACGTAAAACCACTTCCTCCGCGAATTTGTGGCTCCCCATCCAAAATATTTAATCCCGGTGTTTGATCCAATGCGGTTTCAATACTTCGGGTATTTTTGTTTTCGATGAGCTCTGGTTTCAACACCAACATAGAGACCGTTTGCTCTTCAATTGGTTTGTCAAACTTACCGACCATCACTTTGACCTGTTCGACACTCTGAACGTGTTCTATCAAATAAAAATCATGTCGCAAATCCCCTTGAAGGTTTTCGATAAGGAAGGTATCGGCTTGCATACCATCCGACATGCATTTCAACTTTATTTTACCGGAACTAACTTGAAGTTCAAAAGACCCATCGGATTTTGACAAAGCGCCCAGACGTTGTCCAACGACGCTTATCTTTGCGCCTTGAATGACTTTTTTCTCTTGATTATAAACAAATCCTGATACTTTCAGGTTTTGCGCTAATATGGGTAAAGAAAAAAGACAACAACAAATACTAACAAAAACCTTCATTCGCCGTGATTACGGGATGAATAATTTCTGGCTTTTCCCTTGAAAATTCAGAAGGTACTGACCTGAAGGCAAAGATTTACCACTTAATTGTCCAAGGGTTCCTTTTTTCACAAGTTGTCCAGAAATACTGTAGATGGAAAGATCTGTGTCCATGGAAATGTCTTTCGACATCAATCCATTTACGCTCGAATAATACAGTTGAACAGTTGACTGCAATTCACCAATGGAACTGGCATTGTAAATCAATTCAATATCATCTAAAAGCACCTCATCATTTGCCGCTCCGCCACCAGGATTTTTATTGGTTGCAAAAGTGAGTAAAATAAACTGTGGTATTGGCATTAATCCAACTTGAACTACCGCATTAAACGGTACAGAAAAACGCGCCCAATTTCCAGCAGTCGGTGAGTAATTCAAGGCCGCCGTTGCGACTACATGTGGCTGCGACGCGGCATCAATCGGATCATGAACTTCTGTGCTGTCGTGAATGATTGCGTGCATACGTGCTTGTTGTCCGGATCCCGCCGTGAATTTAGCCCAAAACACGACAGAATCGGGAACAGCGGAAATTGGTTCAGAGAAAAGTGAATCTGCGGTTTTAGAGTAGTTAAAGTTTAAAGGACTTGACGCGGTAGTACTTCCCATGTTAATTTGACCTAAGGTCAATGCTCCATTTGCGATGATTCCTAAGGTGCTTTTTGACCAAACTCTTGCACAATACATGCCAGTTGCATTTGCACGAATGGCTGTAGACTGTTCTACTTGTTGGGACCCGAATGATACTAGTCCACCCGTACCGCTTTTAAAACCATTCCAGTTAGTTGGTTCTTCGGTAGGTAGTCCGAGATTGTCCCAAGATTCCATATTGCTATTTGCAATTTGTTGGGAAAAAGAGAAATACGAAACAAAAAGAGTACTTATAGTAATACTTAATTTCATAATAGTAAGTTTAGGTTTAAACAAATATACTAAAAATGGGCTTGAAAAACCACCTGAAATTCCACGTAGAATTGTTTAACTTTGTATCATGTTCGAACAGCAAGGTAATGTCCAATCGCAACTCCCAATTATGGAGCACTTCTTTACGATTCAAGGAGAAGGATTTTATACTGGACGTGCAGCCTATTTTATTCGTACGGCTGGGTGTGACGTTGGTTGTGTTTGGTGTGATATAAAGGAAAGCTGGACAAGCACATCCGATCAATTCATGTCGATTGATGCCATTGTACAGGAGGTATTGGCTGTGAATGCCGCGTTTGTCGTCATTACTGGCGGGGAACCAAGCATGCATTCCTTATTGGAATTAGTGAATCGTTTACACGAAAACCAACTAGAAGTAGCGATCGAAACGGCTGGCGTACATGCATTAGATGCTCCGATTGATTGGTATTGTTTTTCACCGAAGAAATTCATGAAGCCCATTGATGAAGCGTATGAAAAAGCGAGTGAATTGAAAATTGTAATCAATCATCTTTCTGATTTTGCTTGGGCGGAGGAACATGCGAAAAAAGTAAATCCAAGTTGTCAATTATTCTTACAACCCGAATGGGAAAAACAGGAGAAAATCCTTCCCAATATTATTGAATACGTGAAGGGTAACCAAAAATGGAAGATTTCGTTACAGACACACAAATACATGAATATTCCCTAAATGAAAAACGCGCTATTATTTTCCTTTTTCACCCTCTTCTTTTACGGTTGTTCAACGGCGCAATTCCCCTATTCAAGTTCCAATAAAAAAGCAATTCATTACTTCGAATTGGCAGAAAAAGCACCAAAAGAAGGAATGGATCCAATGACAGGGGCGTATGACTTTAAAAGCGGAATTGAATTATTAGGGAAAGCGCTTGAAAAGGACTCGAATTTTTGGGAAGCACACATTTTGGATGCAGAGTTCAACGAATTGCTTAGAAATTATAAACAAGCCATTTATCATTACCAGCGCGCGTTAGAAATTGATGCAAACCATAGTATCAGCGGTTCTAGCACCTATCATTTAGCCACGTGTCAAATGGCCATTGCAGATTACGATGGAGCATTAAAAAGTTGTTCGATTTATTTGAAAAATCCAAATGCGAAGGAAGAAAATATAGGAGCAGTTCGCCGAATGCAAGATTGTGCAAATTTCGCTATACAGGCAATGAAAAATCCAAAGTCATTTGAACCAAAGAATATTGGTCCATCCATCAATACGAACTTCTCCGAGTATTATCCCGCAATAACAATAGATGGCAATACCATGCTTTTCACGCGTAGACTAGTAGAATTTCAGGGGGAAAACAACCGTGAACAAGAAGACTTTTATGTTTCACACCAACTAGATAAAGTATGGAGTCGCTCTTATCCAATGCCTAGAAATGTCAATACACCTTACAACGAAGGCGCTCCTGCCATTTCACCAGATGGAAAAAAGTTAATCTTCGTCGCTTGTACGGATGAAAGTGGTGTAGATTACGGCGCCAACAGACAAGGAAAAGGAAGCTGTGATTTATTCATCACCGAACAAAATGGAAAATTGTGGAGCAATCCAGTCAATCTTCCCGGAAAGGTAAATACCACACATTGGGAAACCCAGCCTTCTCTTTCCGCTGACGGAAAAACGCTTTATTTCATTCGAGGTTTACGCAGTAGAGATAGTAAAAGAGACTCTGATATTTACGTTTCACGTCTTTTAAGTGATGGATCATGGAGTATAGCTGAACCATTGCCTCCTCATATCAATTCAAATCAAAACGAAGAATCCGTATTAATTCATCCCGATGGTAAAACATTGTATTTTGCCTCGCGCGGACACGTTGGAATGGGTGGTTCAGACTTATATGTTTCCCGTATGGATGCCAAGGGTATTTGGAGTCTCCCTCAAAATTTAGGTTACCCGATTAATACACTTTCGGATGAAAATTCACTCATGGTTTCACCGGAAGGTGAGATCGCTTACTTCGCATCTGATCGTCCTGGTGGATATGGCTTAATGGATATTTATTATTTCAATCTTCCGAAAGAGGATCAACCGATTAAAACACTTTATTTTGATGGATTCGTTTTTGATGCACAAACGAAAAAATCACTTGGAGCACGTTTTCAATTGACAAATTTATCGACTGGACAAGTTGTCATTCAATCAATAGCAGATGCTTCGGACGGTACATTCATGGTTCCTTTGCCAATCAGTACGGACTACGCCATAGAAGTGAATTACCCAGGTTACCTACCCTATTCCTTGAATTTTAACATGACCTTAAAGGAAAACGAACAAAGTTATCATTTACAAATTCCATTAAATCCAGAAAATTCCTCTACTGAAAATATTCTTTCTAATGTATTCTTTGATTTAAATCAAGCCAAATTACGTCCTGAATCAATTGTTGAATTAACTTCATTTTCGAATTATTTAAAAGCACATGCTAAGTTGAAAATAGAAATTGGTGGACACACCGATTCACGTGGTAATGCTCAAGATAATTTACTATTATCGACCAATCGCGCAAAGGCCGTGAAAGATTTCCTTTTGTCGAAAGGAATCCCCGAAACTCAATTGAGTTATAAAGGATACGGTTCTACTGCTCCAATTATGACTGATGCAGCTATAACGACTATTAGCGATGCGAATGAAAAAGAAAAAGCACATCAGAAAAATCGCCGAACAACTTACACCTTGAAACCATGAAATATTTTTTAAAACTCATTCGAGCAAAAAACCTCCTCATTATTTTGATGACGATGATCGGTGTAGCCTACTATTTAATGAAAAGTAATTATTATCAAAAAGTAGATTTTCATTATTTCGACTACTGTCTTCTCATTTTTTCAACCTTGATTATTGCCGCAGCAGGAAATGTCATCAACGATTACTTTGATGTCAAAGCGGACCGAATAAACAAACCAGAAAAAGTCATTATTTCGAAACATATGAAACCTAGATGGGCGATTTTATGGCATTGGACATTTAATTTGCTTGCTGTTCTAATCGCTATTTATTTATCGGTGAAATACGCAACGCTTGTATTTGTATTTGTCCATTTGTTATCAATTAACTTACTTTGGTTTTATAGTCTTCAACTGAAAAAAAAGCTTCTCATTAGTAACCTAATCATTGCTTTTTTGACAGCGCTTGTACCACTTCTTTCTGTGTGGTTTTTCAAAGTGTTAAATGAGGGCGTAACCCCTTATTCTCCTTACCGAGAGGAATCTTGGTCAACGTATTTAGATTATTCCTTCGTTTATTTCCTTGCAATATGCGCATTCATTCAAAATTTTGCTCGGGAAATCAATAAGGACATTCATGACATTCAAGGAGATTTAGTTGCACATGTAAAATCTTTACCGATGAAAATTGGAAAGGAGAAAGCCGCTTATTTGACCATCATTTTGATTCAAATACCTTTAGTTTTGTTCGTCCTTAGTTATTATGTCTTTGATTGGATACATTTAAATAGACCCACGCTCATCATTCTTCTACTATCCGGTGCGGTAAACTTCAGTAGCGCCTTATTGTATATTGTAAAAAAGGAATCCACTTTAGTGTGGATTAATCACTTGATGAAATGGTCCATGTTCTTTGGTTTGATCTGTTTATTTTCCAATAGTTTATGAAAATTGTATTAGGCTCTGCTTCCCCAAGACGCAGTGAATTATTATCAAAAATGGGGTTTGAATTCACTATTTTAAAAGCAGATTGCGCAGAGGATTTTGATGCCTCTGATTCTCCTGAACAAATCGTTCTTTCCATTGCACAGCAGAAAGTGAAGGCACTTCAAGACGAAATACTCCCGGGTGATTTACTCATTTGTGCAGATACCATCGTTTATTTAGATAATGAAGTGATTGGCAAACCAATTGATCTTCCGGATGCAATCGGTTTGCTTGACAAGATTTCTGGAAAAAAACATGAGGTTTATACAGGTGTCGTTCTTTATTGCAATGGGAAATCCAACTCGTTTTCAGTGAAAACATCCGTTTATTTTCGCGCCTTGACGAAAGAAGAAATTGAACATTATGTTCACAAGGATAAGCCTTTAGACAAGGCCGGCTCCTATGGTATTCAAGATTGGATTGGTTTAATTGGCGTGGAGAAAATTGAGGGCTCCTACACGAATGTCATGGGACTTCCAACACATGAACTTTACCTCGCACTACAAGATTTTAAGGCATAAAAAAAGCCATCTTTCAATGGCTTTCAATTTTATCACATTCGTTTCTTACATTTTCACGCGGAATTCAACGCGACGAGATTTTGCGTCTTTCACGTCTTGTTCATCATCCTCAACGATTTCCGCACTTGGAGTAGATGTCCCTTTGTATGTTTTAATGATGCGGTCTTCCGCAATTCCTTGAGCAACAAAGTACTTCACAGCAATAGCTACACGTTTTCTATCTAAATCAAGGTAATCTTCGTTTTCTTTACTTGCTTTTACTTCAAGTTCGTCATTGTTTCCTGAAATTTCAATTTTCATTTCTGAGTTCGCATTCATTTGCTCAATCACGAAATTCATGTTCTCTTTCGCGTTTTCCGTTAATGATGCTTTACCTTGTCGGAAGTAAATCGAATGCGCTTCAATTTTCTTGTCCACCGTCATTTTATCTGTGATCTCTGGTGCTTTATCGTAAATCAATGTAGAGAACATGTCTTCTATTTTTGGTGGTCTTGCATTGTAACAAGCACATTCAGAAACATTGTCAACCAGACGTATAATTACATTATCTATGTAATAGTAAGCATGAGCAATTGGATCAGTTTCGCTTTCTTTTGGTTTTTTAACAGCCTCGAATCTTGTTGTTTCGTTACGATCAAAGTTTCCGATCGTAATGTACTTCTCATCTCCTTTTGCGGTGTATGTATTACATACTTTTTCCCAACCAAAGAAACCATTGTGAACTTTATTCATTTGTCCTTTCAAAACATGGTCTGTTCCTACATAAATCGCTCCTGGTTCTCCCGATCCTGGATTCTCTTTTGAGAAGTATGCAGCAAGGTTGTTACAAGCAAACTTTGAAGACTCACCTAATGACAAAGAGTATTCTACACAATACGTTAAGCCTTTTTTCAAGGTTACCTGAGAATCATTTTTCAATAATTGTATCGTAACATAAGAACGTTCACCTGCCGTTTTACCTGGCTTATATGCAACGATTCCCGTGAAAACTTCACCGCCATTTTCAGTCGTTGGATCTTCTTTTCCATAAACATTCGAGGGAATAGCTACATCACCTGATCCTGATTTGTGAAATACGTCTGCTTTTAATTCAGTGGGTGATGTTACACCTCTCCCAACAATATCAATGTTGTTTAATTCAGTTACATCTTCTCCTTTCACATGCTCAAAGGTCATATTCAGAATTTCCTTCTCATTTGTTTTTTTACTTTTCTGAGCAACGCTCGTTGAAACAGACAACAATGCCGCAAATGAAAGGGCAACGCATCCAAAAGTTCTTGGGTTAAATTTCATAACTTTTTACTGTATTTATAAAAACTTTTACTTTTTCTGGGTCAATATCGGGATACACCCCGTGACCCAAATTTACAATATGTCTTTGACTTTTAAATGATTTTAATAATTTTCTTGTTTCATTCTCAATTAAATCATTCGAGCCATACAACACACACGGATCTAAATTACCTTGTAAGGTCTTTGTTTCCTGAACCAAAGTTCGTGCCACGTCCACAGACATATTCCAATCGATACCAAGCGTAGTGCATGATAGCTCTGCTAAAATAGGCAAAGAACCAATTGCTCCCTTCGAGAAAACCGTAAATGGAACAGCGGAAATTGCTTCAGTGATTTGACGAATATATTTTATTCCAAATTCTTCGTATTGGGCATCTCCTAGAATTCCTGCCCAAGAATCAAACAATTGTAGAGCATCTGCCCCCGCGTCAATTTGTGCTTTCAAATAAGCAATAGTCACGTTTGTGATTTCTTGCAACAACTCATGTGCTAGATCAGGCTGTGTATAAAGCATTTTGCGTGATTCAGAAAAGGTTTTTGATCCTTTTCCTTCCACCATGTAACAAAGAATAGTCCAAGGTGCACCTGCGAATCCAATTAAGGGGACGCGTCCCGCTAAATCGCGTTTAGTTAAACGAATGGCTTCCATCACGTAGGACAAGCGATCATGTACATCAATGTTTCGATCGATAAACGATAACTGTTCTCGGGAACGAATTGTTTTTTCAAACCAAGGTCCTTTCTGTTCAATCATTTCATACCTTAATCCCATTGCTTCGGGGACAACTAAAATATCTGAGAAAATAATCGCCGCGTCTACTCCTAGTAAGTCAACTGGTTGAATGGTTACTTCGGATGCAAATTCTGGTGTCTCTACTAATTCTTTAAATCCTGAAAGCTTCGCTCTAACGGCTCTGTATTCTGGTAAAATCCTTCCAGCTTGTCGCATTAACCAAACGGGATAACGCTCGATTTGCTCACCTCTTGCTGCTCTTAAAAATAAATCGTTCTGTAATTTCATCGCGTGCAAAGTTAAGGATTTACCATTGAATTTCCGTTTGTTCCATCATCCGCAAGAATTCATTGGTCTTACTGAAATGCTTGCAGCCGAAAAAACCTCGGTGCGCTGACAACGGAGATGGATGAACGGACTTCAAAATGAGGTGTTTGGAGTGATCAATATAGCTTTCCTTTGAAATAGCCTTGGCTCCCCACAGAATGAATACGATTCCTGTTTTCTCCGCGTTGATGGTTTGAATAACGGCATCCGTGAACTTTTCCCAACCATATCCTTTGTGGGAATCTGGCTTACCCTCTTCGACCGTCAAGGATGAATTCAATAAAAGGACTCCTTGTTCTGCCCAACGAGCAAGATTGCCGTTTTCAGGCATTGGAATGCCTAAATCTCCTTGGATTTCTTTGAAAATATTCAATAAACTCTTTGGAAATGGCTTTACTTCTGGCTCCACTGAAAAACAGAGTCCATGGGCATGGCCTTTGGTGGGATAAGGATCTTGTCCTAAAATAACCACTTTCAATTGATCCAATGGACACAAATCAAAGGCGCGAAAAATCTGAGATCCTTTGGGAAATACACTGCCTTTGTGTTCAATGTATGCTAAGCGAACTTGTTCAGTAAGCTGAGTAAAATAACTTTGTTGAAATTCACTTTCCAACACTTTTTTCCAAGAATCATGAATGGCGATGCTCATTTTTGTTTCGATTCGTTTTTTTGATCAATAATTGCTGTCCAAAGGGTGATTTTCCCTTCATCCATGCGTGGCCAGATTGGACGAACGTGACCATTGACGGATGCAATGCCCAAATAATCGCCGAAGAACACTTTGTTGTTAGGAGCAAATGGCTTTTGGGAAATGGTTTCTTCTTTGAATGTAGTACCTCCGTCTGAACTTGTAGCCCAAATGACATCTGTAGACTTATCCTTGTATTTTCTTCGGTCGTAGTAGACAAAGTGTAGGTTTCCATTGGACTGATCTACGCTCATCGTTGTTAAAAACTGATGTGTCTTAGTTTGATCTTGATTTACCTTTATTGGTTCCGACCAAGAATCTCCACCATCCGTTGATTTCAACAACCAAACATCCGTATTATCCGCACCATTTCGTTGGTCACACCAATTCAAGTACAAAGTTCCACGATTTGGACCGTTGCTCATATCCGACATCAAAAATGGCAATCCATTAGCGCGGTAAAATCCGGGAATGTCAAGGTCCCAACCGCCTATTTGCTTCGCTAAGTGTTTTTCCTCCGCTAACCAAGTAAATCCGCTGTCAGTCGATTTTTGAAACATGAGTCCTTGCGGACCTGTCCACGTAACATAGATTTCCCCATTCAATCCCAAAGCGGGAACGGCACCTTCCACGGTATTATCGCCATCCAAGCAATCCCCTCCAAATTTGGAAATTCGCTTTGGAGTTGTCCAGGATTTTCCTCGATCGAGCGACTTTGAAAACACAATGATGGATGTATCCTTGGGATCGGCGGAATCATAGGCATCGAATTGGGTCCAAGTCATGCAAAGGACATTCATTTTCGGATCAATCACCACCCAATGTTTGTCCTGAACTTTGGTTCCATTGGGTGCTGGAAAAGTTCCAGAGTTGAACTTACCAGAAATCGTTTCAGATGTTTGACACAAAATACGGTCCAAGTGCGTGCCTTTTTTGTAATCCGTTAAATGAAAATAATACAAGCGTCCAAGTTGGTCAAACATCAACACTGGATCGCCGTACACACCGTAGGGACTTTCCATCTTTTTGCTTTTCCATGTCAAACCACCATCAACTGAATAATGGTAACCTTTTAAAACGGATCCCGCAGCGATTTCATTCGTCTTTTTTGGATTGATCGCAATGGATGGTTCGCATTCATTGAATGGGTATCCCGCACTTACCGCCGGAATTTGAATGTTCTTGTACTTGGCTTGTCCAAAGGCAACAGATGAACAAATGATCAAAAATTTAACGAAGCCAATAGTGCAGACGTTTTTCATTAGTAGCAGATTTAGTCAATAAAAATTGTGGCTTTTTGTAGGGTTTGATGGTTGCCTGAACCGAAAATAATTTTTCATCTCTTGCAACGAGCATTTCACAGGATTCAAAATTACTCATTCCGTTCACCATTCCTTCAAACATCGATTGATCCACGCGGTATCCATTGCAACCGATGATTTCATCACCAACGCTTATTCCGGCATCTTCAGCACTTGATCCAAAGCGCACAGATTTCACCATCACTTTCCCTCCTTCTTCGCGCACATTCGCACCGAACGATGGATTATTAGACGTGATGTCTTGAACGTTTAATCC